>DUKA01000120.1:5550-12616 GCA_013329615.1 Candidatus Bathyarchaeota archaeon | reverse complement strand
TTCGTCGACAGTGACGCAGAGGCAGAGAGGGAGCTGGGCATGAAGATAAACGAGGCATTCGCCACGATGGGTGAACTCACCTTCCGCATCGTCGAACGCGGCGTTATAAGGCGCCTCAGCCGGCGCGACGGCCAGGTCATAGCCCTCGGTGGTGGAGCCGTCCTCGACCCCACAAACGTCGAGGAGCTAAGGCGAGGCGGGAAGATGATTCTGCTCACCGCCAGCCCCGAGGAGATCAGCCTCAGGACACGAGGAGACACAACGCGTCCGCTGCTAAACGGCGGCGACAAACTGACCCGAATAAGGAGCCTCCTCGAAGAGAGGCGTGGGCGCTATCTGGCTGCCGCGGACATGGTTTTCGACACGAACGGCGTCCCGCCTNNCACGGGTGACAGACGCTATAATCGGCAGACTGGAGGCGGTGCGATGATAGTAAAGCCCTCTGGGGTCTCCGGCACAGTTTCAGCGCCGCCCTCGAAGAGCATGACGCACCGCGTCCTGACACTCGCCGCGCTCGCGGATGGCAGGAGCACGATAAGGAACCCGCTCACTGCGGACGACACTGAGGCGACCTCACGTGTCCTCGCGGAGCTTGGGGTGAAGACCCTCAGGGGTGGCGAGTGGGTTGTGGACGGCGGCCACCTGCGCGCCCCCACAAAAAAACTCGACTGCGGTGAGTCCGGCACAACGCTTCGCTTCATGGCGGCGTCGTGCGCGCTCGTCGACGGCGACTGCCGGCTCTCCGGCGGACCCTCGCTCTCATCTCGCCCCGTGGGGCCTCTGCTGGAAGCCCTCGCGCAGATAGGCGTATGCAGCGAGAGCCGCGACGGCATGCCCCCGGTGACCATCAAGGGGACCGGGCGCATCGTGGGTGGCGAGGCGCGTCTACCCGGCGACGTGAGCAGCCAATTCGTCTCCGCGCTCCTCACCGTGGCCCCCCTCGCCGACGCACCCGTGAAGATTTCCCTAACGACCCAGCTCGAGTCACGCCCATACGTGGCGATGACCGTGGACGCGATGCGCGTCTTCGGTGTCGAGGCGGAGTATACGCCAGACATGACGAGCCTAACGGCGCCCCTAAAACCCTACAGGACTGCCACGGTCACCGTCGAGGGAGACTGGTCATCGGCGTCCTACCCCCTAGCCGCCGGCGCGCTTGCCGGAGAGGTGAGGGTGACGGGACTGAACCACGCGAGTTCGCAGGCTGACAAGACAATAATCAACATACTCGACGAGCTAGGCGCCGATGTAAGGGTGTGCAGCGACTCGGTCGTCGTCAAGTCCTCGGAGTTGAAGGGCATCGACGCGGACCTGAGCGACTGCCCCGACCTCTTCCCCGTCGTCTCCGTCCTATGCGCCGCCGCGGAGGGCATGAGCCGCCTCACGGGGCTGGCGAGGCTACGCCTCAAGGAGTCGGACAGGGTCGCCGCGATGGCGGAGGGACTCACACGGATGGGCGCAAAGGTGAGGTACGACGCGGACACGACGACGATAAGGGGCGGGAAGCTACGCGGCGCGGAGGTCGACCCGTGGGGCGACCACAGGATAGCGATGTCCCTCGCCGTCCTCGCTCTGAGGGCAGAAGGCGAGACGAATATCAAAAATGCGGGGTGCGTCTCCAAGTCCTACCCGGGATTCTGGGGCGACCTCGCAACATTAGGAGGAAAGGTCAAGGAATGAGCAACAGCATCGGAACAGTATTCAGGGTGACGAGCGTTGGCGAGAGCCACGGCAAGTGCGTAGGTGCCGTAGTTGACGGCTGCCCCGCGGGGCTGAAACTGGACATGGACGCCCTCGCCAAGGAGATGGCGCGGAGGCGCCCCGGGGCTAGCAGCGTCACGACGAGCAGGGGCGAGGACGACGCCGTCGAGGTTCTATCCGGCGTCCACGAGGGACACGCGACGGGTGCGCCTATCCTCATGTTGACGTGGAACCGTGACGCCGACTCGTCCAAGTACGACGCGATACGGGACAGGCCCCGGCCGGGTCACGCTGACTACACTACGCGTGCACGTTACCGTGGATTCAACGACCACCGCGGCGGCGGCAGGGCCTCAGGCAGGATAACCGCCGGCTTCGTCATGGCGGGTGCCGTAGCCAAACAGGTGCTCGCCACCATCGGCGTCGAGGTCCACGCATACACGCGCGCCATAGGCGGCGTCGAGGCGCCCGAGCCAAGCGGCGACTGGGTGAAGGCGGCGGAGGCCAGCATGGTCAGGTGCCCTGACCCCGTGGCATCAGAGGCGATGATACGCGCTGTAGAGGAGGCGAAGAAGCAAGGCGACAGCGTCGGCGGCGAGGTGGCGTGCGTAGCCACGAGGCTCCCCGCAGGCGTCGGGCAGCCAGTCTTCGATACCATAGAGGGCGATGTCGCCAAGGCGCTGTTCGCGGTCCCGGCCGTGAAGGCGGTCGAGTTCGGCGCCGGGCGAAGACTCGCGGCGATGAGGGGCTCCGAGGCGAACGACCCATACGAGATGAGGGATGGGCGCGTGCAGGTGTCCTCGAACAACGCCGGCGGCGTCCTCGGCGGCTTGACAACAGGCGCGCCGATGACCCTCCGCGCCACATTCAAGCCCACCCCAAGCATAGCCAAGAGCCAGAGGACGGTCGACCTCGCCGCGGGCACGGATTCGGAGATAAGCGTCGAGGGCAGACACGACCCCTGCATCGTCCCACGCGCTGTACCCGTCGTCGAGGCGATGGTCGCCATAGTCCTCGCCGACCACGCGCTGAGACGCGGCACCATACCACAGGTCCTAGGTGAGAAGAAATGACGTACGAAGAGGAGATAGCGCCCCACAGGGAAGAGATAACGCGGTTGAACGCCGAAATAATGGAGAGACTCGCACGCCGCGTAGAGGCGGCCGAGGCGATCGCCGAGGTAAAGCGCCGCCACGGCAAACCAGTCGTCGACAAGGCTCGTGAACGCGTCGTGCTCGACCAGGTGCGTGCACAGGCGCGCGGGCTGGGTGTAGACCCAGATGGCGCCGAGCGCGTCTTCCGGACTATAATCGACATATGCGTCAAGGCGGAGGAGTGCAGATGAGGATCGCCTATCAAGGCGTCCCCGGAGCCTACAGCGAGGCAGCTGTAATCCAGCGCTGGGGTACATCCGCCGAACCCATCCCTCGTCCCTACTTGGAGGACGTCTTCTCAGCCGTCGAATCCGGGGAGGCCGACGCCGGGCTTGTCCCCGTCGAGAACACCCTAGAGGGCAGCATAACACGCACCTACGACCTGCTCCATGAGCGCAGCCTCACTGTGCTCGGTGAAACTGTTTTCCGCGTAGTCCACTGCCTCATAGCGAACCCGGGGGTCGAGCCCGGTGACGTGAGGCGAGTCTACTCCCACCCTCAGGCCCTCGGACAGACTCGTGGCTACCTCGCCGCCCACAGCTACGAGGCCGTTAACTACTACGACACCGCCGGCGCTGTGAAGATGATCCGCGACGAGGGGCTAAAGGATGCCGCCGCTATAGCGAGCAGGCACGCGGCCGAGATATACGGTGCGAACATACTCGCCGAGGGCGTCGAAGACAAGAGCGAGAACTACACCCGATTCCTGCACGTGGGCAGAGGCTCCACCGAGCCGACTGGGCGAGACAAGACGAGCCTCGCCTTCACCGTCGACCACAGACCCGGCACCCTGATCGCCGCGCTCCGCGCCTTGGCTGACAGGCAGTTGAATCTGACGAAGATAGAGTCGCGCCCCTACCCGGGTAGGCCATGGGAGTACGTCTTCTTCATAGACTTCGAGGGGCACGCCGGTGACTCGGTCAGCGCGGAGGCGCTCGGCGAACTGGCGGATTACGCGGGCACTCTCAAGGTCCTCGGCTCCTACCCCCGCGCCTAGGCAGCAGAGCCTGCCCTCAAGGCAGAAATATGCTCCATCGGGGGTACTGTCGGACAAGTCTTGAGGGCTGCGGTCGTAGGCGCGAAGGGGGGCATGGGCGGCTGGCTTTTACGCCACCTCGCAGCCCTCGGTCACGAAGTCGCCGCCGTCGACACACGCACCGATCCCCTCGAACAGCTCAGCGGGTTCGACCTCGTCGTTGTGTCCGTGCCGATCAGCGCGACGCCCGGCGTCATTCGTGTTGTCGCCCCCAAGATGAGACGTAGCGCCGTCCTCGCCGAGGTAGCCAGCCTCAAGGAAGATAGCCACGGGGCACTCGCCACCGTGTCAGGCTTTGGGCTCACGACCCTCTGCCTTCACCCCATGTTCGGGCCATCGACGGATTCACTCAGCGGTAGTGTGGTCGCCGTTGTACCCGTTGTGGACGCCGAGGGGGAGGCGGGATTAGCCCGGTCGCTCTTCCCCGGCGCTGACATCGTAACGCTCGGCGCGTCTCGCCACGACCGCTGCATGGCCGTCGTTCTCTCCCTCCCCTACGCCGTCAACCTCGCCCTCTCCCGCGTCATCGGTGGCGAGGACCTAAAGCTCGCGTCGCGGATGGCGGGCTCCACATTCGCAGTGCAGTACACGCTTGCCCAGAGCGTCTCGGGGGAGAGTCCCACACTTACACGCGATCTGCTCAGCTGTAACGCGTCACTTGCACCGCTTCTAAAGGCGTTCGAGGATTCCCTAGGGGACGTTGTCTGGGCCTCGGGTGACGATGCTCGGTTCTCCGCTCTCCACACCGAGATTGTGGGCGCCCTATGCCAAGACCCCTCCTTTTCGGGGGCGAAAGAGCGCAGGCAGCGCGCCTACATGGCGGTCGCCGGTGCCTAGATTCTTAAACGGACGCAGCCACTCATCCGCCATGGTAACGATAGGCGACGTCTACACGGCGCGCCGCAGGATGGGGCGCTGGGTAAGGAGAACACCCTTCGAGCACTCGCCCCTCCTCAGCGCCCTCACGGGGGGAGAGGTCTGGCTCAAATACGAGAACAGGCAGCTCACCGGATCATTCAAGATAAGGGGCGCGTCGAACAGGATCGCCCTCCTATCCGAGGACGAGCGGAGGCGGGGCGTCGTCGCGGCCTCATCGGGCAACCACGCGCAGGGGGTCGCCTACGCGGCACGTGAACTCGGCGTCAAAGCAGCCATAGTCGTCCCCTGCAACACCCCGAATGTGAAGCGGGACGCCATAAGGGCGCTGGGCGCAGACCTCACCGTCCACGGCGACGAGTACATGGAGGCCGAGCGCCTCGCCCAGAAGATGAGCGCGGAACGGGGCATGTCATTCCTCAGCCCCTACAACGACGCCGACCTCATCGCCGGGCAAGGCACGGTCGGGCTCGAGATTGTCGAGGACGGCCCAGAACTCGACGCGGTGCTTGTGCCCGTGAGTGGTGGCGGCCTTATCTCGGGGGTTGCCACAGTGGTGAAAGGCGTATCGAAGGCGAAGGTCATAGGAATCCAGACCGAGGCGAGCCCGGTCATGCACGCGAGCATCAAGGCGGGCAAAATCATAGACATACCCATGTTCGACACAGTCGCCGAAGGCCTCCACGGGGGCATAGAGCAGGGAAGCGTCACGTTCCCCATCTGCCAGAGGCTCGTCGACGACTGGATAGACGTCAAGGAGGCCACAATCGTCGAGGCCCTGCGCCTAATGCTACTGCGCCACCACGAGGTCATCGAGGGAAGTGGAGCCGTCGGCGTCGCCGCCCTCATGGAGGATCCGAAGCACTTCGAGGGCAAACACGTCGGCGTCGTCATAAGCGGCGGAAACATCGACGAGGAGCTCCTCCGCCGCCTCGCTCAATAGGTTTATAGCCGTCGTGCCTCCGCCAACAGTTAGGACCAGCTTTGCCACTCTGCGAGATATGCGGCATGGACGTGCAGGAGCTCCACGACTGCAAGGAGTGCGGCGCCAAGTACTGCTCCGAGTGCGGGGACACCAAGAAGTGCCTCTGCTACGACTGCCTCGGCTGGAACGACGAGGAGATAGACGAGGAGTACGGCGAGGAAGAGTGGGAGCAGGACGACCTCAACTAACCCGCTCAGCTTTTAACTGGAGCCCCGGGAATGATAGGCGATGGCGGCGGCTGAGAGGCGGGTCCACCTCGGCTTATCCGAGGCGTTCAGACTCGGGTACAACCAACTCATCAGGCGCTTGGACCGATCCACGCTGAACGTGGCGTCGATAGCCCTCGGCCTCAGCTTCTACACGAGTCTACTGCTCACCGACTCCTTCTACCGCACATACACGTCGCTCGGCGGGGCAGACCTGAACGTCGAGTCCACATACTACTGGCTCGTCGCCATAGCCCTCGCCGTCAGCGTCGTCGGCATTACGAACGCGATGCTCATCAGCGTGCAGGAGAGGGTCAAGGAGATAGGGACTATGAAGTGTCTCGGCGCGATGAACAGGCACATAACGCTGCTCTTTCTAGTCGAGGCGCTACTTCAGGGGCTTGTCGGCGGCGCGATAGGCTGCGTCGTGGGCGTAGCCGCGGCCCTCCTAACGACTGGGGGCACGACAGGCTACGACATAATCCTCAAGGTACCCGCCGGGGAGAGCCTGATCCTCTTCACCACGAGCATCGCCATCGCCGTGGCGCTAAGCACCGCCGCCACCATATACCCCGCATACAGGGCGTCGAAACTCGACCCAGTGGAGGCACTACGATATGAGCTTTGACAACGTCATAGAATTGAAGGGCCTCAAGAGGCACTACGAGATCGGCGGCGAGACCGTCAAGGCGCTCGACGGCGTCGATCTCACGATAGGCAGGGGCGAATACGTGAGCCTCGTCGGGCCTAGCGGCTCAGGCAAGACCACACTTTTCAACATGATAGGTGGCCTCGACCGCCCAACTGACGGCAACGTGCTCATAGACGGCGTTGACATAAGCAAGCTCGACGCCTACGAGCTCGCGTGGCTACGCTGCCGCAGAATCGGCTACATCTTCCAGAGCTTCAACCTCATAACCGTCCTCACCGCCGTCGAAAACGTCGCCCTCCCAACCGTCTTCGCCGGCACGCCCCACAATGAGGGACTCAAAAAGGCGCAGAAGCTGCTGGAGAGCGTCGGCCTCGGTGCGAGGCTCCACCACAAGCCAACGCAGCTCAGCGCTGGGCAGCAGCAGCGCGTCGCCATAGCGCGCGCCCTCGCAAACGA
>DUKA01000120.1:2711-5540 GCA_013329615.1 Candidatus Bathyarchaeota archaeon | reverse complement strand
GCCACCCACGACCTGAAGATGATCAAGGCATCCGACCGCGTCGTCTGGATGCGCGACGGCGCAGTTGAGAAGATAGAGCGCGGATAGGCCCATAGAAAGTCGTCACTCGACCGAGGCCACGTAAATGTTAATTCGGCCCCCATCGAGCTCCACCGTATAACCCGCCGCCCGCAGCTCATCGGCGGATCGGCGAAGCCAGTCACCGAAACTTCCCGCCACACGGCTGTCAGGGTCGATCGAGGATGTGTCCGCGCCCGCGGGAACCGCCTTCATTAGTATGTTTTTGCTTGCCCAGCAGTCGAGAGCCACGGGGTCGAGGCTTGCAGCCACGACGTTGACTCGGGTAGCCTGTGAGTAGCTCGTGCTTGGCCCCGAGCGGGGGACCGCATTCACCCAGATGCAGTCGAGTATGGTGAGTGTGGGGAACCTCGTCTCGGCCATGAGTGTGCCCATGGCGCCGGACGCAATCGCTGTGTGAGTGCGTGAGCCGAGCGCCGCCGTCAGCTTGTCGCTCGGGACACCCATGTAGCTTTTTACGGCTCCGGTGACCCCGTAGCCGCTGTGGGTCTTCAAGACCGGGAGGTTGATGACCTTGAGGCGATCGGAGTCGTATTCCCCCTCGGTGTTGTCCCAGACGCCGAGCTTGAAGCTCACAAATGTGCCATACTTTGTTGAGAACTTGGGGTAGCTGACTATCAACCCCGTCTCGGGGTCCCGCCCCTCCTCAACCACATAGCCGCTCTCGTCATCGCCCTCAGAGTATTCGTTCACCGGGATGGTCGTGATCGTGTCCCACTGATATGTGGAGACGCGATCGGCCGTGAATCCGTC
Source organism: Candidatus Bathyarchaeota archaeon (assembly GCA_013329615.1). Taxonomy (GTDB): domain Archaea; phylum Thermoproteota; class Bathyarchaeia; order TCS64; family TCS64; genus UBA8941; species UBA8941 sp8941u. The sequence continues at coordinate 4,709 of DUKA01000120.1, read as the reverse complement.
GACGACGCGCTGGACGCTCTGCATCTGATCCTCCGCGTTGCTCTGCTCCCAGTTTAGGCTACCACCCTGTCCGCCCGAGCCGTACTGTAACTGCCCGTTGTCGGCTACTATCACCTCGCCGCTGAACCTATCTGGGTGGGCGAGAATCAGGGCGATCAACTCCTTGAGAAGGTCGGTGTTGGTGCCGCCGCGTTGGCTCCACTGGCTATTGACCTTGATGATTACCACGTCATCGGCGGCGATGAGCCCCGAAGGTCCACGATTTTCACCGGTTGACTCCGAGTAGTAAAAGGGGACGCCATTCTCACCCATGAGGTCTAGAAGATCAGAGAGCCCACCGTTTTTGCCGGTGTAGCCGTTCACGGCGTAGATGCTGCTGGTCGGCGAGGCGGCTTTGTACGATGTGAGTGGGAATAGCTCGGCACCGGTGACGCCGGGGCTGGGCTCCTGTGGCTTGAGAAGCGCGTAACCAACCGCTGAGGCTGCGAGGACGATGAACACCGTAGCTATCAGCTTCCCGCTGAGCTTCCTCTCCCCCACGCGAGTTGCCGCGATGACGGGCGCGAAGACGATGGCAGCCGAGGCTATGACGTTCATCTTCGCCGCCTGTTGGCAAGGGTAGTTGATCCGGCCGGGCTTCGCCCCTGAGCGTAGTAGTAGCCACACTAGGCTGAGGAGCCCTAGGAGGAGGCCGTGCCGCCGGATGCGCCTCAGGATGCCCACACGTCATCCCCCCGCGGCGGGTATTATGAACCGATCGGCGAGCCCGACGTTATAGCTATACGTATCCGGTGTCCCCCCCGTGAAGACCGCGACCGTGTCCAGCTCGGGGAACACCATTATGAACTGCCCCATGTAGCCGAGCGCCGTGTACCAGCCGCCGTCGTCCACCCAGAGCTGGTAACCGTAGCCGTCGAGGAGGTTGGCGTCGATCCTGTGCTTCGTCGCCTCCTCGATCCAATCGGCGGGGACGACCTGCTTTCCCTCCCACTCGCCTTCGCGGAGGTAGAGGAGCCCTATCTTCGCCATGTCCAGCGCACGGAGTTTGAGCCGCGCGTAGCCCCAGCTCCGCCCCTGCGCGTCACTCACCCACGTGTAGTTAGTGATGCCGAGGGGCTTGAAGAGCTTCTCCTCTGCGTACTCCGCGGCACTCATACCCGTCTTCTCGGTGATTATGCAGCTGAGCGTGTGGCTGACGGCGTCCGTGTACTCGAACCGGCTCCCCGGCGGGAAGACCATGGGGCGCGTCAACGCGTATCCCAGTGGGTCTGGGGCCGCGAGCATCTCGTCGAGCCCCTTGAAGTCGTAGAGCCAGTCGTCACCCGGGAGCCCAGCACTCATGGTGAGCAGGTTCTCAAGGGTGATGTCCCGCATCCAAGGCTCCATCGCCTCTCCGGGGAGGAGGTCTGGAAGCTTCTCATCCACACCCTTGATCTTCCCCTCCGCGATAGCGATCCCCACAAGGGTGCCCACTACGGTCTTCGTGCAGCTGTAGAGGCTCTGCTGATCCTCCCGCTTGAAGCCGTTGTAATACTCCTCGACGACTAGGTAGCCGTCGTGTACGACGAGGCTACTGCGCGTCTGGGTGCCACTTGCCTTGATGTCCGCGACCATGCGCGTGAGGGTGTCCGAGTCCAAGCCGGCCTCCTCGGGCTTGGCGGTGCGCCATCCCTGTGTCGGGTAGTAGTATGGCAAATCGATCTTTGGCTGCTTGTTCAGCATGGGGAGAAAGGCTACCCCCGCAACGGCTACAAGAATCAAAACTCCCGCCACCAGCAGTACCCGCCTGTCACCTAGAAGGGGTGCCACAGTTCTCGACTGGACGCCACCGGATATAATGCATGCTCACGAACGGTGATTACGCCGCAGTACGCTTCTTGGCAGTGGTCAACGTGGGCGATTGCTCCACTCCATAGTGATGAGGCGAATTAGCGTCCCCGTCTCATGCGCCCAATCCTGCCCACCCGCGGACTCGAGCCGCACAACATAAACACCCTC
>DUKA01000120.1:0-2697 GCA_013329615.1 Candidatus Bathyarchaeota archaeon | reverse complement strand
CCGCGTGTCTCGACCGCCACCTTGGTTGTCATGCGGACCTGGTCATTTTCGAGCCCCTTGAGCCTGTCCCTCATGTACCCGGTGTAGCCTTCTACCTCGGCCGCCTCGAGCTTTATGGGGACGGGTATTATCCACGGCATGTTGAAGCCGCCTTCGCCCTCGTTCATCTTCCACTTCCGGGTGAGGCTGGGGGTGATTACGACGCTGCTCCTGAGCGCGGCGAGGGCGCCTACGAGCACTGCGGAGATGGATATGCCTATGGCTGCGAGGCTCCACACCGCGGACACCTTCTGGTGGACCTCCAACGCGAGCCCGAGCACGGGCATGAGTTTGTAGAACGAGAGTCCCGCTAGGTAGCCGAGGCCACCCGCTATGAAGCCCGTTATCGACGCCTCCGCGACGAATATCGAAGCAATCTCCGCCGGGTTCAGCCCAACCGAGGAGAGTATGCTGATCTCCCTCCTCCTCTCGAAGAGCGAGTTGAGCATAGTGACGACGACGTTCAAGACGACTATCGCCCACGGGATGACGAGCGGGAGCCCTTTACCTTCTAGGTAGCTGCCGAGGGCGGCGTAGACGACGCTCGTACCCGTAGCGGACCACGTCTCGTAGCCGCGCTGCAGGGCGAGCCTCTCGGCGAAGGCGTCCTGATCCACCGAGTCCACCTTCAAGGCGATCCTCGTCACGCCAAGCGCCCGGAACAGTTCGGCTGTGGACACGTGGACGATCGCCGCCTCCGAGGCGGGTGTCTGCTGCCTCTCCCAGTACGGCGGGTCACCCGGGGGACTCAGGTTCACCCACTTATCGGGCACGTAAGCGGAGCCGTCGATGTCCGTCAGGGTAAATAGAGCCACATCGTCGAGCAACCCCTCGAGGGTGAGCATCTGATCCTTGAGCTTGATTGTGTCGCCTAGTTTCAGCCCCGTCCTCTCGGCGAGCGAGACGCTAAACGCGACGCCACCGGGTCCGGGGAGCTTCCCCTCGACGAGTGCCGAGGAGATCTCAGTTATCTGCGTCTCTGCCTCGGCGTCGACGCCGACTATCGAGTATATCCTGTTGCCCGCCACCGAGGTCATCGGCGACTTCCCCGGCGTGTTCTCAACCTTGACCGAGACCTCCTCGACCCCGTCCTGTCTGAACAGCCACTCCACCTCGGAGTCGACGAACTCTATGAACGTGGGGTCGGCCTCCGTCCACGTCGGGGAGCGCAGGAGCACCCCACTGTGGGGCTTTAGTGAGGTAGACCCCGCGACGATGAGTCCGTAGCCCTCGGAGAGCGACGTCAGGGCGACGAAGCTCATGACGAGGACGGTGAGGGAGACAAGCGTGAGGGCGAACCTGAGCCTTCTCCTCTTGAGGCTCCTCTTGGCTATGCTGAAAACCGGCACGAGGACGCCCCGTAGGCTTACGCGCCCGTTCCCGCCGCCCCCCAGGAAGCGCGGGAGGAAGACGGCCGCGGCGACGACCACGACGTAGGAGGCACCCGTCGTCAGTAGGAGCCCTTGGAGAGGCGTGGCTCCGACGCCGGGGTAGACGAGGCTCAAAGCGATCAGTGCCGCGCCATATATCGCCGCGCCCAAGCCTATCTGCCACCCCGTCGAGTCGACGAGCAGGAAGCCGGCGGAGACAGAGGCAACGGCGAGGAATCCGATGATGATGTAGACACTCGAGGCGGCGTCCAGTGAGAGGTTGCTTAGATCGCTGAGGGTGTTTCGGGCGTCTATGTAGCTCTTCTTTGCGGCGTCGTAGCCCTCGGTGTACTGCCCCGTCTCGAAGAGGCGCATCGCCTCGACGTAGTTCACATCCGCCCTCGCGAGCACGCCTTTCTCACGGACGACGTAGAAGCCCTGATCCTCCATGGCGAGTATCCTCTCAGAGGCGTCGCCTATGGTTGACTCGACTATCCCGAGGTTGTGGTCGAGTGTGGATTCGAGGAGGTAGAAGTCGGTCAGGGTGCCCTGCTCGACGGGCTCCTGAGCGCCGGAGGAGACCGACCTCGTCGTGACCTTCGTCCCCACGAGGATCGAGGCGCCCACCCAGAGGCGGAAACTAGCGCCGGCGGGTACAATCACAGTCGAGGGTGGCAGACCCGGTATCTGGACCGTGGTCGATGTCTTGGAGCCGAAGCTCAGGGGGAAGCCACCGGGGGAGATGGCCGTGCCGTTTCCGTTGACGACCTGATAGCTGTATTGTGTGGGGATGTTTTCGGTGTCTACGAAGAGCAGATCGCCCTTCATGGTGACTGATGCCGCGGGTAAAAGCTCGACTGAGAATGCGCCTCCCGGTGCTGCGGCGAGTAGGGCGGGGAGGTAATCGAAGCCGGGTGTCGAGGGGTCGTCCGAGTAGACGAGCACCTTGGAGACGCCCGGGTCTAGGGACAGGGTGAAGCCGCCGTCGACGCTCGTCGTCGTGGTCTTGATGATCTGGTTGTTCGCGACCGTAGCGACGCTAGCTGATAGCGGGTGTCCCCCGCTGTCTGTCACGAAACCGGTTACGCCGTCGATCGACTCGACGCCGGGCAGAGACGCGGCGAACAGGACGAGCAAGCCGAGAGCCAATGGAGTCAACCTACGCGCCCACATACCCTACCGCCAATCACCCATAGACGCACACAGCCGGTAAAAAGCTATACGAGCCAACACGGAATCACAGACGCGAGCACACATTGGCGAAGACCATGAGGATCACAACCGCCTC
>DUKA01000231.1 GCA_013329615.1 Candidatus Bathyarchaeota archaeon | reverse complement strand
TGGACGATCTCGCCGATGTAGGCAAAGAGGCCGACCTTCCTCTTCTTCGTGCCGCCCCAGAGTGTTATCTCCTCCTCCAGTTGGGCATCCGTTAGCTTGGCAATCCCGTCGAGTGTCATCTTCTTCCCCGCGGCGAGGTCCGCCATGTACTTGTCGAAGCTGTAGTGCTGCTCCTTGTAGTCATCTGGCCACCCGTATGGTTTGTAGTTGGGGTCACCCTTGATTATGCGTGGGAGAGCAGTGTTGCTGATCCTACACAGGTGGTTGACGATCCACTCTATCGTGTTCGACTCGTCTGTCAACTTGTAGTTGGCCTCGTCGTCTTCGAGCCCCTTGAGCAGCTCCTCTAGGGAGTTGAAGTGGTACTCGGCGTATTCCTTCAGAATCTGTGCCTTCGCTGACAAATTGTTCACCGTGATGGTCTTTCCCCACCGGGGGTTATATCGCTTGTTACTATTTAGCGGATGTAGGCGCCGAGGCCGGACTGCGAGGGGCGGGAGCCGTTTAGGTCGTCGGATATCTTCCTCCCGGTTAGGGCGTGTAGGTTCACCGAGTAGATTATGCCCGTGTTCTCGAGGTATAATATCGGCCCCTTGGCGCCGAGTATCCTCCCGGAGATGGCGGCGTTGTCACGTATCTTCACCTCGATCGGGCGTACTCGGGTCTGGGGCAGCCCGTAGGCTTCCGCTAGCAACGTTGTCCCCTCGTCAACGTGTCGCGCCGATGGNNAAGAGGACGCGCAGCTTCACGACGTGTGCATCGAGGCTCTTGAGCCCATACTCCAACTCACGCGGGTCCGTGAAGGACATCTTCGCATCCGCTTTCACTCCTTTCAGGGCGCCGAGCTCGTCCTGTATCCTCTTTTCGTAGACCCGGGCCTCCCTTCCGTTGGCAGTCAGCACACGCCGCGCGGCGTCGGCTCCCTGCTCGACCCACCTCTTCTCCACCCTACGGCCTTGGGAGACGCCAGCCTTCATCCTGTTCCCGAATACTGCTAAGTAGACGTATGCCTCGCTGTTCTCGCACTTCTCCCTGACGCTGGGGTGAGCTGCGCATGTCTCGCCCGTGCATCTGGCGCAGGGGTGGGAGACGTCGTTCGCGGCGCATGATCTGCATTGGCTCCCGGAGTCCGCCAGGGATGAGGTGGGACACGGGAAGCGCTCCTTCCAAGAGTCGGCGGTTGCGTAGTCCGTCGTGACACGCGAGTGGCCTACGCAGAACCGGCCCTTCCCGACCTTGAAGGAGAGGCTCTTACCCCTCTCCAGAGCGAGGTCGCCGGGTTCCCCTTCGACTAGCAGCCTCACCCGCCAGGTTCCGTCTACGCTCTCCCAACGCGTCGCGTAAACCAGTCCGGCGAACATGGCATTGAATGGTCGCCGGGTCAATCATGAACCCTTCGATCGCGAAGGTTTGAAGTCCCCACGCACCGATGTCTCAGTATGAACGTCGTAGAGTCGAAGGACGGCAAGCTGATCGCTATAGGGCTGGGACCCGACGAGAAGCTTCTCGAATCAGTGAAAGAGGTTATCAGGGCACACGGCATCAGGGACGGCGCGGTTGTCTCAGGCATCGGGACGCTGAAGAGGTGCCACATGCACTACGTCAACACGACCGGGTTCCCCGCCGAGAACAAATTCTACGTCATCGAGGAGCCGCTCGAGATCGTGGCGATAAACGGGCTGATAGTCGACTACGAGCCCCACCTGCACATGGCAGCGGGATGCAGGGACCAGCGCGCCTACGTGGGGCACATCGAGGACGGGTGCGTCGTCCTGTACCTCGCCGAACTCGTGATAATGAGAACAGAGGGCATGGGTCTGAGGCGCGAGACCGACCCGAAGAATGGTATTGCGCTGCTAAAAGCTCGTGCCTGACGAATTAAATGATGCCCAGCAGTTTTTTTTAAAAAAAAGGGATATAGAAGAATTATTCTTTAATTATTGATAGATGTTTGGAAGTGCAGTTTTCACACGTTCCATTTAATGGGGTTCCATGAACAACTAAATCAACTATATGATACACTTCGTTCGCTAACTGAGCCTCCAATTTGAATATCTCCCTTCTTTTCGCAACTATTTCGGGTGAGTTTTCGCGTAATTCAAACATACCTTTTTCGGGCACCTCTTGATATTTTTGCTGATAATTTTCTAATATATTCCAAATATCTGGGTAACCGCTTTGGAGGTGTTCACGAAATAGCTCAAATTGTTGATCGTTTGGATTTCCTAAACACTTAATAGCGGCATGAGGTTCAAAGTTGTTAAACCCCCAAAAATAAGGTTCATTGTGGGATAAGGTAATAAGCTTAGAATGTTTTAACGCAACATCATACTCTTTTTTAGTGTATATTCGTTTGTTCTCGCACCAAGTATATCGATTATTTTCATCATCGTAGAAAATGACGCCTATTCCTTTAAGATCTTCAAGGTAGTTTCTAAGAGTTCGGTCACTTCTTTCCCAAGAAGAGAAGATACTCTGGAGTTCAGCACGAGTTCTTGGAGATTTTTTTATAAACTCTATTAGTTGTCGTTGTCTTTCTCTTTTTAACGCAGATGCTTCGGCCCTATTGATTCCCATGCTTATGTATAGTCTGTTTCCATTTCAAATCAATAGCGGAAACATGTTCTCAAACGTTACAGTAGAAATCCTTTCTCTGAACCTAATCCTAATTTTTTACCCCTAAAACGCGACGTGGCGGCAACGGACAACTGCCGCACTACCGCCGCCAACGGAGCCGAAAAACAGCCCAAAAAGGGAAAACAAACCCAAATAGCCGGAAACGCGACGGCGGCAGAGGAGGAAACGGGAAACCACGTGCACGCGCCGACTAACTGGATTTAGAATGATCCGCCATGCGACACAGAGCCCACTGGGATGAGAAGATTGGTGCAGGGGGTGGGGCTCGAACCCACGGAGGACTAACCATCAGGTCCTGAACCTGACCCCTTTGGCCACTCGGGAACCCCTGCACAATAATTGGGTGGCTAGTGCTTTAGCGTCGTTATGTGCTGTTTATACTTTTCTGCGTCCATCAACTTGGCGACGTTTGCGGCCCAGTTGTTAGGCTTTATCTTCGCGATCCAGCCTTCGCCGTATGGGTCGGCGTTGATCTTCTCGGGGTTGTTCATCAGTGCCTCGTTTACCTCGACTACCGTGCCTGTGACTGGGCTGTAGAAGTCGGATACCGCCTTCACGGACTCGACGGCGCCTATGGCTCCACCCTGAGTGACCTCCGCGTCCTTCTTAGGGGGCTCAACGTAGACTATCTCGTGGAGCGCTGCCTGTGCGTAGTCGCTGATGCCGATGATTACGATGTCGCCATCGGGCTTCGCCCACTCGTGTTCGCTCGTGTAGAATAATCCGGTTTCGACCTTTGTTCCGTCTGTCATGCCTTTACCCTCTTCCAACCGTACTTGGTCTCATCATAAAATGGGTGGTGCTTAACTATCTTTCCCTTAACGAGGTTCACCCTGATCTTCACCTGTATCTCCTTGCCGGGCTCCTTGTACTCGGGTGGGAGGTACGCGAGGGCGATGCTCTCATCCAGTGTGGGGGCGACCCCTCCGCTGGTCACGACGCCTATCCTCTTCTCGCCGTCGTAGACCTCGTAGCCGTGGCGGGGGATGCCGCGCTCAGTTAGCTGGATGCCGAGGAGCGTCCTGACGACGCCCTTCTCGATTATACCCTCGAGCGCCCTCCTACCGTTGAAGTAGCTGGGCTTCTTCATCTTGACGACCCACTTGAGACCCGCCTCGATGGGGTTTATGGTCTCGTCGATGTCGTTGCCGTATAGCCAGAGGCCCGCCTCGAGGCGTAGGCTGTCGCGTGCGCCGAGGCCACAGGGCTTCGCGCCGGCGGCAACTAGGTCGTTCCAGACCTTTAGAGACTTCTCCGGGGTGGCGACGGGGTCTTCGAGTATGAAGAGTTCGAATCCGTCCTCGCCCGTGTATCCGGTTCGGGCGGCGAGGCAGTCGAAGCCGCTGACCTTTAAGGGTGCGACGTTGAACCTCTCGATGGCACCGGGGTCGGTCGCGCTTATCTTGGCGAGCATCTCGACGGCCTTGGGTCCCTGGACGGCTATCATGCCGACCTTGTCGCTCATGTCGGTGAGCTTTACCTTGAAGCCCTTTGTGTTCTTCTGCAGCCAGGCGAAGTCCTTGGCGCGGTTGCCCGCATTGTAGACGACGAGGAACTTCTCGGCGCTCATCCTGTAGACAATGAGGTCGTCTACTATTCCACCGTCTGGCTTGCACATGACGCCGTATACACCCTTGCCGTCCGTCAGGGCGGCGACGTCGTTCGTGTCGACGTAGTCGAGGAACTTGACGACGTCCGGGCCCTCGGCGTAGACTCTGCCCATGTGACTCGTGTCGAATATGCCACACGCGTCGCGTACGGCCTTGTGCTCGGCGATAATGCCCTCGTACCAGACGGGCATCGCGTAACCGCCAAAGTCGACAACGTTGCCGTGCTCAGCGTGGTATTGATAAATGTGTGTCTTTCTGAGCTCCAAACCGGATTACCGGTTAGATATGCAATGGGGGGTGGGTTAAAACCCTATCTGGGGGATGCGCGTCTACTTGGTGGTGCAGGGGTGGACGTCGACGCCCTCGGTCGAGAATTTGAGGTCCTTCTTGCATTTAGGGCACTTGCCCTCGAACTTCTTTATGACGTCCTGTGGAGACTTGAGCAGCTCGCCCTCATAGAGGACCTCTTTACAAGACTTGCAGACTATCTTCTGAGGCAAACCCGCCACCGTCTTATGAACCTCCAAGCCTAGGGCATATAAACATCATCATGTCGGGAGTCGCGGACGCCGCCTGATCCGGGCATAAAAGGATATATTGCCAACCCGCGCATGTTTCGGGGAAGGAGTCGAAGATGGCTTCAACGCCGAAAAAGAAGGACGCCCCTCGCATACGGGGCAACAGACAACTCGAGTCGCTCTCCAGATACGCGAGCGTGTTCATGGTCATCTTCATAATCTTCATCCTCGGCGGGGGGGTCTACGACATCATAAAGCAGCCGAACTCCACGGTCGCCACGTCGAGCGGCACCTACTCTTCGATAAACCCCTATTCGGGGGAGCAGACGATTAACGAGAGCATTGTGAGCATGTTCCTATACGCTTCAGGCATCGCCGGTCTCTACCTCGTCTACGGGAGTACGCAGGTGCTCTACGACAAGTCGAAGGCGAACCTCAACCTGATGATCGGCGTTGGTTTAGCCATGATCGGCTTCGCGGGCGCGTATGTCCTGCTGATATTGAAGGGTGCGTAGCAGGCGCGCGGTTTTCTTCGCGACAAACCGCAGAGAATAAGGCTTTATACCAAAATCGTACGCAAGGTAGGTGATAGAGTATGTCGAGTTTCTTCGATAGGGTGAAGAGCGGTGCAGGTAAGGTCGCCTTCGAGGCGGACAAGGTCGCCGATGGGAAGAAGGTAGAGTTGGACATCGGCGGTCTGAAGAAGCAGATCGAGGGTGTCTATACTAGGCTTGGTGAGATGTCCTATCGTCGCTATGTTGCGACGGGTCAGGAGGCCCCCGAGTTCGCGGAGGTCTGCCAGCAGGTAATTGCGATCGAGCAGAAGATTGCGGCGAAGCAGGAGGAGTTGAAGCAGATCAACGCGAGGGTCTGGCAGGCGCCTCAGCCACAGCAGCAGTATACGGCTCCGCCGACGACGTACGCCCCTCCGCCGTCTTACTCCGCCCCGCCACAGGGATACACTCCCCCGCCGCCACCGCCGCAGGGAAGTGGCAAGTTCTGCCCGAGCTGCGGGACGCCTGTAAATGACACCACAAAGTTCTGCAGCAACTGCGGGGCGAAGGTCCAGTAGATTTCCTTCTAGACTTTTTAGTCGGCTTCTTTTCTGAAAAGGTCTTATTCGCATCTGCGCATCTATTGGTCACGTGGTTTAGTTGAAGCGTATCGGTTTCATAGGGTTAGGTCTCATGGGCAGCGGCATGACCATGAACATCCTCAAGGCGGGTTTCCCGCTGACGGTTTGGAACAGGACGGCTTCCCGGGCAGAGCCCATCGTCAAGGCGGGGGCCAAGCTGGCGAAGTCGCCGAAGGAAGTCGCGGAGAAGAGCGACATAATCATCTCGATCGTCACCGACTCGAAGGATGTCGAGGAGGTACTTCTCGGGCCAAACGGGGTCATCTACGGCGTGAATCCGGGGACCATAGTCATAGACATGAGCACTATAAGCCCGATAAGGACGCGTGAGATGGCTGCGAAGTTCAAGGAGAAGGGGGTAAAGATGCTCGACGCGCCCGTGAGCGGTGGCGACATCGGGGCGAGGAACGGTACGCTGAGCATAATGGTGGGGGGCGATAAGGACGCCTTCAACGAGGCGGTCCCGGTCTTCCAGTCCATGGGGAAGACGATTACCCACATCGGCGGCAACGGCGACGGCCAGATATGTAAGGCTGTGAACCAGATACTCGTCGGCATGAACATGCTGGCGGTCGCTGAGGCCCTCGTGTTCGCGAAGAAGGCGGGGGTAGACCCGAAGAAGGTGCACGCGGCGGTCTCTCCCGGCGCGGCGGGCAGCTGGCAGCTCACAAACAACGGGGCGAAGCTCCTCGTCGGCGACCATGAGCCCGGCTTCAAGGTCAAGGACTACCTCAAGGACCTGCGCATAATCATGGAGACGAGCGACAGCATCAAGATGCCCCTCCCGGGAACAGCGATCGTGCAGCAGATGTTCAAGAACCTCGACGCCGAGGGCCTGAGGGACAAGGGGACGCAGGCGGTTGTCACAGTGGTGGAGAAGCTGGCGAAGGAGAAGCTCGCCTAGAACGATGGGTTTAAAGCGTTCCGCCCCCACCAGTCAGCTTACGGTGGAAGAGTTGGCAAGGGATAGTTTTCCCGTACCCTGAACAGGGTAAGTTCTCCCAACTCGTACAGGTCGAAGGCCACCTCATCGACTCCATGATACTCACCAAGATACTGGACGTCATCATGGATCGTAAGGGTGATTTTGAGTTCCTAGACTTCAAGATTGGGAGGCGCAAGAACGATTACAGCAGCACCTCGATCATGATATTCGGGGAGAGCAAGGAGCACCTCGATGGGATAGTGGACGAGGTGTTGAGGCTCGGGGCAGTGATGCCTGAGGCGAGTGAGGTGGAGTACGAGGCTGCGCCGCGGGACATGGTGCTCCCCGACGACTTCTACTCGACTACGAATCACCCGACCAGCGTGTATCTCAGCGGCGGGTGGGTGGAGGTCGAGGGGCTCATGATGGATAAGCAGATAGTCGTCGACCCGGTGGCGAAGAAAGCCTGGTGCAGGCCGATCGGCCTCGTTAGGCGGGGCGACCTCGTCGTCAGGGGTGAGAAGGGTGTCAGGATCAAGCCCCCGGAGAGGCCCAGGGAAGGCGTCGGGGTCTTCGAGTTCATGAACGGCGAGGTTTCACC
>DUKA01000044.1 GCA_013329615.1 Candidatus Bathyarchaeota archaeon | reverse complement strand
CTAGGATGTCGATGGCGGGTTTGTATAATTGTCTTGTGACGTATATTTTGGGCTTCGTCAAGTCTCTCAGGTAGATGTATTTGTCTGTGTTTTTATCGTTTCTGAGACGACGAAGGTAATGTTAATATTCAGAAAAAAACTGAATATTGTATTGAGGGGCTTTTGTTATGTCGAAAGGGGACAAAACCGATCTTAAAGGACTTGATTATCTATTTGAGGGTCCATTGAAGCCTTTGCATAGTAAGAATGCTCGGCGTATCTTCGACATATTCTATGCTCGAAGAGACTTTGAACATTTGACAACCCATGATATCGAAAAGGCGTTTGATGAACATGGTTTATCCATAACAAAGAAGGAGATCAATGCTTGGCTGATTTCACTTCAAGAGGCTAGTCTGATCATTAAGCTGGATGAGCGCGGGAAGCCTGTTGTGTTCACTTACGATGACAGGTATACATTCGATCTCTGGCGCCTGTCGGAAACAGGATTAAATGTCGGGCGGAAGCTCCCTAGCTTCATGGTGAAGGAGGAGTCGAGCGGTATCCCCAAGCTTGCCGAGTTAAACCCCGAGATAATTCACGAGATCGAGGACCTCTACTTCACATCAAAGATCCTGCTTCTACTCCACGATCATGGGGGGGAGTTGAGCTATGCTGACCTTCGGAAACAGTTGGCGATTGATCGCGAAAAACTTGCGATATACTCGTGGCCAGATGCGTCCCACTCAGAGAAGCCCTTATTCGAGATTATAGTAAAGCCACCTACACTACGCACGAAGGTCTTCAAGATATTCGGGTGGATGATGGAGCAGGATCTTACGTTTACACTCACTGAGGATGGGCGGAGAATGGCGGAGAGCATTGTCTCGAGGGAGAAGAAGCCTTGAGACGTGGTTTATGTCCCAATTGTTGAAGGTACACTATTCTTAAGGCATAACCAATATCCATCGAGTATTAACCAAAAACGATCAATTTTCTCCTACTAGATCACCTCTAGTTACGTGTTTTCGACAGGGTGCCCGGTAGCTATAAAATGGGCGAAAAAAGACCGGACACAAAACATGGCTATGTCGTTCGATGCCGCTTAGAAGCCAAGAAATATACGAGGTGGCGTCGTATCATGCGTAATGAACACCTCCAAGGAATTATGTACTTCTCGACTTTCGAACGGTCTCAGTGTCATCACGGAGGAGATACCCGAGTCAAAGTCTACTGCAATAGGGTTTTGGGTGAACGTGGGGTCGAGGGACGAGGAGGCGCAGTACTATGGATGTTCACACTTCCTCGAACATCTTCTATTCAAGGGAACGAAGAGGCGGAGCGCGAAGGAGATATCCACTGTCATAGAGGAGAGGGGAGGCTACCTGAACGCATTCACCGACAGGGACATGACCTGCTATCATGCCCGTGTGTTGAGTGGAGATCTTCACCTCGCGGTTGATGTGTTATCGGACATGGTCCTGAACCCGCTCCTGAAACAGAAGGACATAGAGATGGAGCGGACAGTCGTCCTCTCAGAGATCGACAGCAGGGACGACGACCCGGGAGATCTCATACACGATCTGTACTTCGAGACCGCCTGGGGGAGAAACTCGGCTGCGCACTCCATCTTGGGGGAGAAGCAGACACTGACTAGACTAGATGAGAAGGATATCAGAGCCTACTTCGCGAGGCACTATGTGCCGAATAGGATGGTCGTAACCGCGGCGGGTCGGCTCGAGCATAACAAGTTGGTTGAGTTGGTTGAAAAGAACCTACCATCTACGAAAATAGCCCAAGATAATGAGCGGAAACCGCCGTCTTTCAAGCCTGTAAGAGACCACGTGCTACGCTCCTCGAGCCAAGTACAGGTTGCCCTGACAAGCGAGGGAACCCCATACAAGGACGACCGGAGAGACGCTCTTCAGCTGATATCATCGTATCTGGGGGTGGGTGCTAGCTCAAAGCTATTCCAAGAGGTGAGGGAGAAGAGGGGCCTCGTTTACTCTATATTCAGCACGAATTACTCGCTGCAGGATGCCGGGCTTTTCACGATACTGGCGGGGACCCAGGATAAGTTCGTCGTGAAACTTCTGGAGGTTGAGTTGGGGGAGCTTAAGAAGATGAAGCGGGGGCTTTCAGCGAGTAAATTGGAGCGTGTGAAACACAAGACCATCGGGTTAACGGTTCTTCGCTCTGAGAGTTCGGAGAGCCGAATGCTTCAACTCGGTGCCTCCATGTTGAGGCGGGGAAAGCCGAAGACGTTGTCTGAGGCAATCGAAGGACTCGCCAATGTCAGTGTGGAGTCTGTTAAGAAGCTTGCAGAGGATAACTTCGACGTAGGCTCTTTGAGTTTGACGACCCTAGGGCTCTCGAAGGAGACGAGGAAGAAGGTAGATGAATTATTCTAGTCTAGGCAATGAACTACGCTGAAATGTATTAGATTGTCAGTTTACTTGTGGTCTCAATTTGAGTATTTTAGATGCCCTCTCAAGAGAGCGGATGTACCATTCAATGGCGATAGAAACTACGTAAGCCCTATTAGGTGTGAGTCGTTTCAACAGATGAGAGCATGCAGGGGGCAAAGCATGGTCAAGATCAAGGATACCCAGAGTATCTGCCCCGAGTGTATGAGAGTGCTACCCGCTGAGATCTACAAGGAGGACGGTAAGGTCTACATTAGGAAGACTTGTCCGGAGCACGGCGAGTGGTCGGATCTGTATTGGGGGGACTATGATCAGCATGTTAGGGCGAAGGGGTACGTCTCGACGGGTAAGAAACTGGAGAACCCGCGGACGTCGACCGTGAAAGGATGCCCCTACGACTGCGGATTTGCCCCGAACACAAGTCCCACACGGTGCTCGCGATTATAGACATTACGAACAGGTGTAACCTGCGTTGTCCGATCTGTTTCGCCCACGCTGGGGCGGCGGGTTACCTCTACGAACCGACAAAGGCGGAGATCAGGGGTATCCTGGAGAACCTGCGTGCGAATAGACCCGTTGCGCCTCCGGGTCTACAGTTCAGCGGCGGTGAGCCGACCGTGAGGGAGGATCTGCCAGAGCTGATTGAGATGGCGAGGGTTTTGGTTTTTCCGCACATCGAGGTGAACTCCAACGGCATCAAGATGGCCGAGAGCGTGGAGTACTGCAGATCGTTGAAGAATGTGGGGGCGAGCACCATCTATCTGCAGTTCGACGGCGTCACCTCTTGGCCCTACAAGGTGGCGAGGGGTTTCGACTTGCTACCGATAAAGAAGCGCGCAATCCAGAACCTCAGGGAGGCGGGTTTCCACAGCGTCGTGCTTGTGCCGGTCCTCGTCGGCGGCGTGAACACGGATCAGATCGGGGATATAATCCATTTCGCGATCGAGAACCGCGACGTTGTCAGGTGCGTCAACTTTCAGCCGGTAGCCATCACGGGGCGAATAAACAAGAGGGAGCGTGAGCAGATGCGCGTGACCATCCCCGATCTGATGCGCCTAGCTAACGAGCAGACGAAAGGTCTCATCAGGGAGGAGGACTGGTTCCCCGTGCCGACGCCCGAGCCATTCTCGAGACTGATCGGCCACCTGAAGAACAGGGAGTACATCGGCTTCAGTACGCATCCTCATTGTGGGATGGCTACCTACCTAGTGATGGAGGGGGAGGAGGTTGTGCCGATCTCTAGGGAGGTCGACATCGAGGGGCTGATATCCTCCATCGACTCTGCAAATGCTGGTATCGAGTCGGGGAAGACCAGCAGAGAGAAAGCATCGGCGATCAAGGGTGTTCTAAAGAATATCAAGCTGGGTGCATTCCGCAAGCACTTGCTACCCGTGTTCACAAAGGGTAGCTACGAGAGCCTAAGCGACCCTCATCACAACATGCTGATGATAAGTTCAATGCACTTCATGGACCCGTACAACTTCGACCTTGAGTGTGTGCAACGATGTGTCGTGCACTATGCGACACCAGATGGCAGGATCATACCATTCTGCACCATGAATACGCTGCATCGGGCGTCCGTCGAGAAGTTGGCGCATCCGCTGGATGAGAAGAGGAATACGCCTCTTTACGATGTCGATGCATTGAACAGGAAGATACTGTGTGAAGGGGGCTAGCTCTTCAGCACGGCGCCCTTGTCTGCGGACGTGACTAGGACGGAGTATCTGAGCAGGTAGCCCTTCTTCACCTTTGGTTTGGGCGGTGTCCACTTCGCCTTTCTCATCTCTAGCTCCTTCTGTGAGACGGCGAGTTCGATCTTTCTCTCTGGAATGTTTATGGTGATCTTGTCGCCGTTCTCGATGAGGGCGATGGGTCCACCTGCTGCAGCTTCGGGGGAGATGTGCCCTATGCACGGTCCCCTTGATGCGCCTGAGAATCTACCGTCTGTAATGAGGGCGACTTGCTCTCCTAGCCCCTTTCCGACTATGGCGCTCGTCCCGACGAGCATCTCACGCATCCCCGGTCCTCCCTTGGGTC
>DUKA01000129.1 GCA_013329615.1 Candidatus Bathyarchaeota archaeon | reverse complement strand
GGCACACTCGTCAACCGCACACTCGCCCGCGTCATAGGCCACATCATAAGCGAGGAGACCGGCTACCCCGTCGGCGTCCAGCAGGAGACCTACATGATGGCGACGCAGACCGTCGGCGAGATAGACGCTAAATACGTCGCCCGGATGCTCAAGACCCTCGCCAACAAGGACGTCGAGAAGATCATCGAGGACGCCGTGACGAAGACTGGCCTCTTCAAGAGACGCCTCATCAACGTCGCCCGCAAAGCGGGAGCCTTGAGCAAGTTCGCAGACTTTAGCAACATAACGCTAGGCCGCCTGCTGAAGAGTTTCGAGAACTCCGCCGTCTACGAGGAGGCGCTCAAGGACACGTACAGGCTCGACCTCGACGTCGATGGCACGATTAGCCTCCTCAAGAAGATGGGGGAGGGAGAGATAGAGATAGTCGTCCTCGACACAGAGGGGCAACTCACTCCACTGGGCAAGATGGCGGTCGAGGGCATCAGCATGAAGACCGACATCGTCCCCCCCGAGAAGATGGACAGGATCATCATGGAGTCGGCGAAGTCGCGCCTCTACGCGGAGACCCGCGTACTCGCCTGCCACGGCAAACACGACTGGGTGGACGCCCAACGCGTCAGGGACCTCCCCGAGAAGCTCGTCTGCCCCACCTGCGGCTCGACCGAGATCGCCGTCTACGACCGCCCCATCGAGGAGGTGCAGGAGCTGCTCGCGCAGGAGCGGAGCAGAAGCGTGAAGGAGAAGCCCAAGTGGTGGACGAGGGGCAAGGACGTCTCCAAGCTCGTCTCCATGTACGGAAGACGCGCCGCCATCGTCGGCGCGGCTAAACGAGTAGACCTAACCGCTGCGTGGGACATACTCGCACAGACCGAAGGTGAATCCGACCCGTTCTTCACCAAGATCGTCGAAGCCGAGCGCGACGCCCTCAAGAAGCGCTTCGTCTAGGCAGAAGAGGACACCATTTATACTTTTTCATCACTTAATTAAATGATGGATCTTTTCGAGTTCTTCACCACCGTCTTCAGCAACCTGCTAGGCGCATCCATAGGCGCCTTCCTCGGCTACAGGTTCGCCGTGAGGAGGGAGCGAGAACTCAGAGAGGAACAGGAACTGGACCTAAAGCTCAAGTTCCTCAACTCCGTCCTCGAGGAGATCGAGTACAACTACAACCGGTTCAAGAGGGCGTCGGCGAACCGATGGGACTACAACCAGCCGGTGAACATCATCTTCAAGACCTTCACATTCGAGGGCGGCGTTCACTCGGGCAAGTTCGACATACTTAGCCACGACCTGCAGGTCGCCATAACGGCCTTCTACCTGCTCTGCACGAAGGCGAACAATCTACTCATGGAGTATGAGAGCAGCGAAGACCCCGCCCGGATGACGAGGATCGAGCGCCAGAGAGCATCGATTGAGGAGAACATGGAGAGGGTCATGCCCGAGGTCACGAAGTACCTGAACGTGGAGAAGGAAGCATTAACCCGCCTCCAGATGGTGAACAACAACCATATAATGCCACAGCGGCCCAATCTAGCCTGATATGAAGAAGATAGGGATGCTCACGATCGGGCAGTCGCCACGCGCCGACATCCTCCCCGGCCTCATGGAGATACTGGGGAAGAACGTCGAGATAGTCGAGGCCGGCGCCCTAGACGGGAAGACGATGGAGGACGTCAAGAAGATACCCCTCAGGGTCGAGGACTACATCCTCGTAAGCAGAATGAGGGACGGCACAGAGATCAAGATCACAAAGAAGTACATCCTCCCCCTGATGCAGGAGAAACTCGACTACCTCGAATCGAAGGGCATACGCCTCACCGTCGTCATGTGTACTGGCAACTTCCCCCAGTTCAAGAGCAAGGGCCTCGTCGTAACCCCGAAGGAGATACTCAAGGGCGTGATGGAGGGCAGCATAAAGAAGGGGCGCCTCGGCGTCATCTACCCGACCACCGAGCAGATGCCCATGGCGGAGGGGGAGTGGGGCAGACCCGGCGTAGAGATCTACCCCGACACCGTCAGCCCATACGAGCCAAAGGACGTAGAGGGACTCTGCAAGCGCCTAGCCGCCCAGAAACTGGACCTCGTCCTCCTAAACTGCTTCGGCTTCCCAACCGAGATAAAGAAGAAGATCGCAGCAGCTACGGGCAAACCGGTCGTGCAGGCGAACACCCTCGTCGCCCACGTGCTGGCTGAACTTATCAACTAGGGCTTCTTTTTGCCGTATTCTTCGGGCTCCCCATAGTCGGGGAGGTTCTCGCCGGGCAGGGGAGCCTGCTCCTCAAGTTCCTCCTCGGAGAGGGGCTGCGTCTTAATTTCGCCCCTCAGCTCCGCCGGCAACACCCTGTCCTTGCGCAGGTTCTTGGCCACGACGTAGACCTCAGCGCTACCCTTCCTGGACGCCAGAGGCTTCGCTATGAACACCTTCTCGAACATCACCCTCATCTCCTCGATGTAGGCCTCGTGCTCCTTGCCCTGGAAGACCTTGACTATCATCCAGCCGTCGTCCTTGAGGAGCCTGTCCGCGATGCTGAGCGCCATGCGCGCTAGGTGTATCTGGCGCAGGTCGTCGACCTCCCAGACGCCCATGACGTTCTGCGCCATGTCGCTGAGAACGACGTCCGCCTTCTCGCCGCGGAACCTGTTGAGGATCGTCCTCTGGACCTCCGGGTCCCGCACGTCGCCGACGATGGTCTCGACGTTCTCCATGTAGAGGTCGTCGATCTCCTTCAGGTCGACGCCGAGGACGAGGCCGCCCTCGATTGATTCGCTGGCGACCTGCAGCCAGCCCCCGGGGGCGGCGCCTAGGTCGAGCACCCACTTCGCTTCCTCGAAGAACTTGTACTCGTCGTTGAGCTGCTTGAGCTTGTAGCTCGCCCTGCTGCGGTAGCCCTCGGCCTTGGCCTTGTTGTAGTAGTGTTCGGTCTTGCGCTCGTGTAGCCATCGGCTGGGCATGGGCTTTCGATCCCCTTCGCGGGGCTATCCTTTAATAACGTTTGTTAAATCTGCGGCTGCGGCGTCCGTCCTGATGCCACGGGGGTCGAAGTGTGTGCGCGCTACCTTGTAACCGGTGGCGGAGAGCTTTCTCTGGACCTCCGCTATGTTGAGGCTCGATGTGCCGGCGCGCTTGCTGAACTCATCTAAGTGGTAGTACGTGGGCGGGTAGCCGACCTCGCCCTTTATCGTCTCTATGAGCTGGATTAGGCGGGGCTCCCAGCCACCCACCTCGACCGCCTTCGCCAGAATCTCCCCCGTGAACCCCTCGTCGGCTAGATCCCCCAGCCACATGGGTCCACCCACGACCATAGGGCCCCCGCAGGCGGAGCAGGTCCTAGAAGCCTTCAGGTAGGGGCCCTTGACGGCCTCCCTGTGGAGGCACCGCGGGCAGTGGATTATGTGCCCCATCTCCGCGATCGCCGCATCCGCGGGCTTCGCGCTGTGGGTCAGGCTGAGGTAGACGCGGACGTAGTGGTCGGCGTAGTAGCCGAAGAGTGGCTTGACGCCCATCTCGTGGATCGCCGCTGCACGGACCGCGGCGCCTATCAGCAGGCGCAGCGCCACCTCGTGGGTGTAAGTGGTTCGAAGTGGTCTCCCCCCATACTTGCGCAGGCACGCCGCCGGGTTCACCCCGCAGAGGGGCGCCATGTCCGTCGCCGTCAGCGCAAGTACGCCGCCATCCCTCGTGGCGCGCACCGCGGAGTCGAGGAACTCAGAGGGCGACCCGAAGGGGTCGATGTCCACGTAGTCGAACCTGTTCATTGGGCTGCCATGAAGGTTGAGCATCATGTTGGCGTCCATGAAGCGGGTCGTGACCCTGTCCCCGACGCCGTTCCTGCGGGCGTTCTCCTCCGATATCTGGACCCCGCTGGGGTTGAGATCGCCCATCAGGACCTTGCTCACCCTAGCCTCAAGGGCGAGTCGTACCCCGCGGACGCCGACGCCGCACATGGGCTCACAGACGTCGACGGGTCTCCCGAGGCGCCCCCCGAGGACGGAGACGGCGAGCACCGCCGTGTCCCTGTTGAGCCTCATCAGCGGGTTATAGAAGACCGCAGCCCTGCTCCGCGCGTGATCGAGCGGCTCCCCCTCGCCGCGCCCGAGCGTGGGCACGAGGACCCTCGCAGCCCCCTCGGCCGCCTCCTCGACGGGGAACCAAAACTCCATGGCGAAAGAAGGCTTGGGCGGGGATTTTAACCCTCGCCCCGTGGAAAGGCGTAAAACGCGCCGAGGTGAAGTCACTCCTAGATGAACCGGAACACCCTCATCACCTTGGCCGTCGTCGTGGTCATCGCCGTAGCGGGCGCCTACGCGCTGCTCGGCAGGACACCCGCCCCGCCGAGCGGCGGAAACGACACGCCCACGGGCGAGAACCCGCCGCCGACCGGGAGCGACAACAACCCGACGCCCGTCCAACCAACATTCAGGGGCGTCAGCCTGTCGCCACGAAGCTATACGGGAAACGACTTCACCGACTTCTTCGTCAAGGCGAGGCAGGCCGGTGACATCATCACATGGTCCGGTGACTGGGCGGAGCTTAGTGATCCGAAGGGGGCGCCCTACGTCGTCGCGCAGCTGGCAAGGGCAAACGACCTGAGGCTTGTCGTCATCGCCCAGTTCTTCACGCAGGGCACCGGCGAGCTCCTGAGACCGTTAAACGACACGACCAAGCAGAGCTATCGAGAGGGGGCAGTCGCCTTCGCCGGGGAGTACGAGCCCCTCTACATGGGCTTAGGCATCGAGATAAACGCGCTACACGAGGTCAACCCCGCCGACTACGCCGCCTTCAAGGCGTTCTTCCCCGAGGTAGCCAAGGCGGTCCGGGAGGTCTCCCCCGGGACACGTGTCTTCACCGTCTTCCAACTGGAGAGGCTCCGCGGGCTCAGGGGCGGCCTCTTCGGCGGCGGCAACGACCCGACGGTCAACGACTGGGCGCTCCTTGGTGACTTCCCGGACACCGATCTCCTCGCCTTCACGACCTACCCCTGCATAATCTACAAGGATCCCTCGGACATCCCCTCCGATTACTACACGGCGGAGATAGAGCAGCACACCTACAAGCCCATAGCCTACACGGAGGCGGGGTGGTTCAGGGTCGGCCCCGCGGGGTGGGAGAGCAGCGCCGAGGAACAGGCACGGTTCATCGCCCTCTACATCGACAAGACGAAACCCCTAGAGCCCGAGCTCCTCGTCTGGAGCTTCCTCTACGATCAGGAGGCGGCGGAGCCCTTCGCCTCGATGGGGCTCCTCGGAAAAGACGACTCCTCCTCCCCGGCGTGGGAGGCTTGGCTCAAGCCTTGAGTGCCATATTGGCGTCTAAGCCCAGCTCGCCGCTGATCTTCGCGATCTGAGCCCACGTGTCCTCAGGCAGGAGAATGCCATCGTGCAACCTCTGCGCCTTGCTTAGCCTCTCGGGGTCGCCGGGGACGAGCACCGTCTGCCCCTTCTCCGGTTTCCGAGACTTTACTATCTTGATGACCTCACTCGACCTCTCCTTGAATGGCTCGAGGCCGACGAAGGCGTCGGGGTTGACGGCCATGCAGAATACGCCGTTTGGGCTTGGCGGGTTCTGGCTGTCGTCCATGCTCGTCCTGCTCCCCGTGAGGGCGGCACCGAGCAGCTCCGAGGCCATCTGTATCCCGTAGCCCTTGTGCTCGCCGAAGCCGACGAGGTAGCCACCGTCGTAGAAGTCGTTCGGGTCGTCGGTGGGCTCCCCGTTCTTGTCTCGTATCCAGTGGCTCGGCACCTTCGCGTGCTTGGCGCGTGCCACGCTGAGCTTGCCCGCGGCGGCGAGGCTTGTGGCGTAGTCCATGAGGAAGTTCTCACCGGTGGCTGTAGGTGTGCTTATGCTCGCGGGGTTCGTGCCGAATGTTCGCCCCGTTCCGTGGAAGGGAGATACTAGCGGGTTGCCCACGTTGGCGAACATCATACCCACCATGTCCTGTTGTGTCGCCCACGTCGTGTAGTAGCCGAGGCGACCGATGTGGTTGATGTTGAATCCTCCGACGGCGGCGACCATGCTGGTCTTCGCCTTCTCGACGGCGACCTCCATCATCTTCTTCGCCACTATCTGGCCGAAGCCCCACCGCCCGTCGACGTAGGCGGAGCTGGGCGTCTCCTTCACTATCTTCGGGTTCTCCTTGGGGTGGATGTGCCCCACGCGGATGCGCTCCCCGTAGACGGGGAAGTAGAACACGCCGTGGCTATCATGCCCGCAGAGGTTCGCCTCGACGAGTGTCTCGGCGACGAACTCCGCCTTGGCCTTCGGCGCCCCCAGGGCGACGAATATCTGGGTCCCGAGCTCCCTGAGCCCACGGGCCTCGGTGATGATCATAGAAAAGGATGCGGGCGGATGTTGTAGAAAAGGGTTCGGCTACTTGAGTTGCTTGGCGAGCCCGTCGAGGAAGCTCTTGATGTCCTCGCGCTCGATGCCGTAGTGGGTGCACAGGCGCGTCCCGTTGCCGTGCCCCTCACTCTTCCAGCCGATCTTCTTCGTCGCCTTGTTCCAGTCGCCCGCCTTCCACCCGACTGTGGTGTAGTCGATGTAGACCATGTTCGTCTGGACCTGGTTCACGACCTTTATACCCATCTTGGTGAGTCCCTCGGCGAGGAGCTTGGCGTTGTCGTGGTCATCCTTGAGCCTGTCGACCATCTTCGTCATGGCGATGACGCCGGGTGCCGCTATGATGCCGGCCTGCCTCATGCCGCCGCCGAGCATCTTCCTGTACTTCCTCGCCCTCTTGATGACGTCGGCTGGGCCGACGACTACGCTGCCCACTGGGGCGCTAAGGCCCTTGCTGAGGCATATCTGGACAGTGTCCGCGTATTTCGCCAGCTCCTTGACATCGACGCCGAGTGCGATGGCGGCGTTGAAGACCCTCGCACCGTCCATGTGGACCGCGAGCTTGTGCTTCTTTGCAACGTCCCAGTCGGCCTTCATCTGCTTCGTGGTGAGGGCGATGCCGCCGGCGGAGTTATGTGTGTTCTCGATGCAGACGAGGCTGGTCGGCGGGTAGTGGATGTTGTCTACCCTGATAGCCTTCTCGATGTCCTCTGGCTTCATCCAGCCGAGTTCGCCGGGGACGGTGCGCGCCATGAGCTGCCCCATGACTGCGAGGCCGCCCACCTCGTTGACGAATATGTGGCTCTTCTGCTCTAGGATTATCTCGTCGCCGCGCTGCGTGTGGGCGAGGACTGCAACCGCGTTCCCCATCGTCCCGCTTGTCACGAAGAGCGCCGCCTCCTTGCCCGTGATCTCCGCGGCGATCCTCTCCAACTCGTTTACAGTCGGGTCGTCCCCCATGACGTCATCCCCAACCTTCGCCTTATACGCCGCCTCCCTCATCTCGGGAGTAGGCCAAGTGACAGTGTCGCTCCTGAAGTCCAGATTCTTTTCGACCATGAATTGTCGAATACCTAGGATGTCACAAGATGCTTAAGGAATTTGGGGACGATCCTGAACAAGCCTTATCAGAGACTAGCCCGCAGAAAACCTGATAGCGTTGCCGGATAAACCCAAGAAACTCAGCAAGAAGATGATAATCGCAGTCGTCTTCATAGCACTCTTTACACTCAGCCTAGCAGTCGTTTTCTTATACCCCGCACCCAATCCGGAGGCCGATGAAGGCTACGTCAACGTCAGCCGGAGCGAGGGCTACTGGCAGAACACACTCGGAAACAATACCGAAGCTAGGTACTTAGTCAACTACGGGATATACGCGGTCATAGACACGCCCAAGGTGACGGTTACAGATAAAACCGAACCTAATCTAACTCAGATCGAGATCGAGCAGGAGACCGACAACGTGAAGGTGTCATACGACAAGGCAACGGGCACAATAACGGTCGTAGCGACCGACTTGACGGCGGAAGACAAGATATTCGCACAACTCGCCTTCACGACGGACCCGATCGACATCTTCGCAGAAGGCGAGAAACCCATCACGACCGTGACCCCCGACAAGATCTACTGGGGCGATAGGACGCAGATCAGCGTCGAGATCTCCCCATTCCGCGTGACGAGGACCGAGAACATCACCGAGGTCGGGATCTATACGTGGCTGACTGAAGCAGTCGGTGAGATATCCGACGTCTCAATAAGCCCCGAGGGCAAATGCGAGCCACCGGCATACCAGGCCATCTGGAACGATCTTTACCCAGAGACGTACAACTTTACACGCCACGTCGCGAACTACACGATCAGGCTGCCCGTGACTTCACAGACGGGGGATGTTATGCTGAGGACGTGGGTCGAGTTAAGGTACTCGACGGGGCTGCGGATGACGGGTGAAGGCACAATCACGGGCGCCGACGGCTATTTCTTCAAGGTTGACTCCTCGATAAGCTACCAGTACGAGCACGCGGTATCGAACCGGGTAGTTGGTTAGCCGTATAGCTCCGCGTTGCGGAGGGCGAGTTTGATGTTGTCCTCCGCTCCCCTTATCACGGGGACGCCGTGCCCGGAGAGCATCGCGTCCACCTTAAGCTTCGCAAGCTTCCTGAGAGACTCGACGAGGTCTTCGATGCTCCCCGTCTCGCCGTCGAAGCGCCCGAAGTAGCCGTCGGGGAACGCCGTGTCACCTGAGAAAAGTATACGCGGTCCCCTCGCGTAGAGGCACATGCCCCCCTCGGTGTGCCCCGGCGTCCATATGACCTCAAGCGGCCACAACTCAGTCTCGATGATGTCCCCCTCCTCGACGACGACTAGGGACTCGCCTAGGCTCGAGGCTATGTACTTGGAGTCCTTATCGTGCACGTAGACCTTTGGCTTCGACTTCTCGAGGATGAGGAAGGCGCCCATGGCGTGGTCGTGGTGCGCATGTGTGATGACGACCTTTTCGACGTTCTCAGGCTCGATGCTCAGCTCCTTCAGCTGGGGCCAGACGGGGTTGAGCCTATTGCCGACGCCGGTGTCGATTATCGTCGCCTTTTCCCTGCCGACGACGTAGATGTTGCTACATAGGCCGTCGCCCACGATCATCTTGACCCCCTTGAGCGTGGGTGTGTCCTTCTGGAGGTCGATTATCTGTGGCAAGCCGCTTCGATTAGTCTGGTGGGTGCCGCTGTTAAAAGGCTTCTAGGGTATGCGGACGAGGTGGAGGCGCAGAACTAGGTAGCCTTCCTCGTAGTCGTAGTCCAGTCCCTCGAGGTCGTGGCCGTCCGGGATCGTGTAGTTCCTGTTGAAGTCTTTGTCTGCCGTGCTGTGAAGGTGGATGTTGGCGCCGTTCGACTCGACTAGGATGGTCTTCTCGAGCTTCTTAGGCAGCTCCGCCGTGATTACGTACTCGACGTGTTCGAAGTTGTCGCCGTCAGTTAGGTTGCCCTCTATGACTGTGTAGTCTTCGTTCTCGCTGTACTCTGGTTTGCTCCTCGTGTGGATGTACCAGGGGAGGAAGGAGGCGGAGGCGACGGTTATGAAGAAGAGGAAGCTGTATAGGCTCGCGATTAGTGGGCTGACGTCGCCGACAAGAAAGGGGAATACGACGGAGACGCCGTCCACGGGTAGCCCCGCCGCCGCGGTGGAGAGCCCCACGATTATCATCAGTAGCCCTCCGACGAGCATAGCCTTCTTGACGCGCGCCTTGGATGAGATGTCCTCCTCGATGCACTCGAGACACCTGTGTGTGGCCTCGTCGTAGCAGTCGCCGCATACTAGGTGGCCGCAGCCGGGGCAGAGTATGTCCGCTCCCTCGCCGCCGCAGACCCAGCAGGACTCGTCCTTCTTGGTCGTCACCAGGCAATCAACCCCGCCCAAGAGGCGGCGTAGAGCGCCGCCGTCACGGCTATGCCGATTATTATCATGAACTTTATGAGCTTCCTGCTCTCGTTCGCCTTGGCGAAGGGCTTGTTTAGGAAGCCGAGGTGCCTCTTCTCGAGTTCCGCGGGGTCTGTGCGTAGGCTAAGGTATACCATTATCACGCCTAGCCACGCTACTAAGAATCCTACCCCGATTACCGCGATGGAGGTGCTCACTTGAACCTCTCACTGATGGCTGGGCGGGTTGTCTTAAACCTTTCTAGGTGCTCCAGAGGCTCGCCTTGCCCATGTACTCGTTGACCTCCCACTCCCTTATGGAGACGTTGTCCACGTCGACCACGTAGATGGCGTGGAGGCGGGCGTTCCTTATCTCCTCAACGCTCACCGGGGGGTTGGTGTAGTAGAGGTCACAGAGCTTCTTTATCGAGGCGATCTCCTCTTCTTTGCGGAACCTCGGCGGCTTCGTGAGGCTCGGTGGGATCTGGAGGACGTAGTAGGGGGGTGTGGCGAGGACGAACTTGCTGGCGTAGCCGCTGTAGCGGACAATCTTGCTCGCGGCGCGTGCCCTCAGGTAGACGAGGGGGTCGAGTGCGTTCTCCGGGGGGACGAAGCCCGTCTCGGCCTCGACCATCAGGCTGCCCAGCCCCTTCTCCGCGTACACATCGGTGCTTATCCCGTTTACCGCCGTTTCGAGTTGGGCGTCGAAGCCCGCCTCGATGAGGTGGGCGGCGCAGACGAGCTCCATGACGGAGTGGTTGATCTTGACCCTGTTCTGGCGGTGCATGCGTTCGAGGTCGTCACGCAGAACCCGTATCTTCGGGTGGTAGATTGGGTCGATCTTGTCGAGGATCTTGGAGACGACGGCGTCTACGTCGCGCATGAACTCCTCTGTAGACCCTTTCGCCCCCATTTCTGCATCTGAGCCCTTATCCTCATTCAGTGAAACTAACTATTAAAGTGAACCGGTACCCCCCGGGAGGTAATAAATACCCCCTCGTGGCACCTTTACGCGACCAAATATGCCGGAAAAGAGCGTTTGGGAGATATTCAGTACCGAGTGCCCCACCGTAAGCGAGGCGTACCTGAAGCTCAGCCAGTCCATCTCCGTCCACGGCGGGCTGGACGAGAAGACGAGGCTCCTCATCCTCATAGGCATCTACTCAACGACGCGCGACCCCGTGGCGCTCCGTCACTTCGTCGGCATGGCTCTCAAGGCTGGGGTACCCAAGAAGCAGATAGAGTCCGCTGCTCTCCTCGCCTTCAACACAGGTGTGACCAACGCCGAGCTCGCCATCCCACTTATTGAGGAGATGGCGAAGAAGCAAAAGTAGACAGGTCCACCTTTTTCAACCCAGTCTCTGTTATGAAACCGAACGATTTGACCCTGTAGAGGTGGCTCTTGCAGGTGCAATCGCTGCACCCGAAGTGGGAAACCGCCTCGCCCCTCTCAGCGATCTTCTCGGCTATCTCGCACTCCATCCGTACCACCCAGTCCGTGGCGTAGATGGCCCCGATCTCGACTCCGGGCTCGCGTAGGAGGTAGTCGATGTGCCAGTGGGTGACCCGGCCCTCACCACGCGACGTGCGCAGATGCCTGCCTAGGCGGGGAATCAGACTATTCAGGGCGGAGCCAACGTAGACGTAGCGCCCCGCGGGGAAATCTATCCTGCCGAGGGCGCCGACCTTGATCCTCTTGTCCTTCTCCACGTTTATGCAGAGGCAGTAGCTCCCCCGGGTGACCACGAGGGAAGAAATACGTCATCGATTAAAAAGGGGTCACTTGAGGTGGCCGTTGAACCAGTCGACCATGTCGTGCAGGCGCCTCTTCCTTATCGAGGGGCGGGCGAGGTTCCTAAAGCTGTGGCTTCCCTCAGTGTATAGGACGAGCTTCGCCTCCACGCCGAGGTACTTTAACGCCGTATACATCTGCAGGCTCTGATCCATCCAGCACCTGTTGTCGTTCACACTGTGGATGAAGAGGGTCGGCGTCTTGATGTTTTTCGCGTATGTGATAGGTGACTTATCGGCGTAGGCGGCGGGGTTGCTCCACGGGTCTCCGCCGATCTGGTCCGGGCTGAAGTGGAACCCAATGTCGGTAGTGCCGAAGAAACTGGTCCAGTTACATATGCTGTTCTGGCTGAGCGCGCACTTGAAACGGTCGCTGTGGCCGATGACCCAGTTCGTCATGAATCCGCCGTAGCTGAGCCCCGTGACGGCGATCCTCGTCTCATCGATCCAGTCGTAAGCGCCTAGGGCGTGGTCGACCGTCTCCATGAAGTCGCGGTAGTCGCGTGTGCCCCAGTTGAACCTGATGTCGGCGAATGCCTGGTCATAGCCGTCGCTGCCCCTTATGTTCGCGTAGACGACGGCGTAGCCCTCCGCCGTATATATCTGGTGCTCAAACATGGGCGCCTCACCAAACTTGCTACGGGGGCCGCCGTGTATGTCGAATATCGCGGGGTACTTCTTCCCCTTCCTCCACCCGTAGGGCTTGATGAGCCACCCCTCGATGGCAACGCCGTCGCTCGCCTCGAAGGTGAAGTGCTCGCCATCGATCATAGGTGACTCGACCAGAGGCGCCTCCGTGAGACGCGTGATCTTGGCCTCCTTCTTGCCCTTCTTAACGTAGACCTCAGCCGGCTGAGCTATGCCCGTCCTCGTGTATGCAACTACGCCCTTCCTGACGCTGAACTCCTCGACACAGAAGTCGCCCACGACGACTGGGGCGATCTCGCCGTCCTCCGGCCTGACGCTGTGCAGGTTGTACCTGCCTCCATTGCTGACGGGGAAGTATATCCTGTCGCCGTCCCAGACGGGGTTGGGTGCTCCGGCGTATTGACTGCGCAGGTCGTCGTAGACGACGCGGCCGCTGCCCCTGTCGAGACTGACTGTGAGGTTGGTCGGTTCCCCACCCATCGGTGGGATGACCCAGACCGTCGTATGGGTCGGGTAGCCGTGGCTCAAGTCGTTGCCGGTGAAGTAGATGAGCTCGTCATCGGGTGACCAACCAAGGCTCGCGATGGTGTGTTTGTCAAATATCTTCCTGCAGTCGCCACCCCTCTGGTCGAGCACGTAGAGGGCTAGCTCCCTCGGGTTCGCCTCGTCTTCGGCGACTGCGTAGGCGACTCTATCGCCCTTATTTGACAGTGCGTGGAAGGAGACATCCATATCGCCCATCGTGATCTGCTTGACGGCGCCCGATGCGACGTCGACGATGTGCAGGTGCTTCCTCCTGTAGTGTGTCCACCCCACGGCGTCGAACCAGAAGGGGATGTGCTCGATGACGCGCGCGTCCTTCGGCTCCTCGCCGACGAAGCTGAGGTAATATATTCTCCCGCCGTCGCCACTCCAGGTTGGCTGCTCCGCTCCACCCGGCGCCTTACAGACGAGGCGGGGCTCGCCTAGGGGCGTCGTCACCCAGATCTCGGCGCCCTTTTCCCCCTCCTTCAGCCCCCTGTTGGATACGAAGGCGAGTTGTGAGCCGTCGGGGCTCCACGCGGGGCTCCTAGCTTTCTCCCAGTACCTCCTCGGCACCCCGTCCTTCGGGTCGACGTGGTAGAGCGTCGGGACGTATGCGTCACCCTGTGCCCTCGTGACGACGTAGACTAGGCCCTCACCGTCCGGCGAGAGCTGGGGGTGGGAGACCGCCACGAACTTCTCAAGATCCTCTATCTCGAGCCTTCTCGGCATTCCAATCACACGACTAGAATGGGGCGGCACCGGATTTAAAATTGGGCAGGTGGACCTCCCCAAAGTCTTTTTTCTACTTCACGTAGTACCTGATCCTATGGTTCTGAAGCTGAAAGACGCGTTTCCCTTGACGAAGGGTAGGATAT
>DUKA01000130.1 GCA_013329615.1 Candidatus Bathyarchaeota archaeon | reverse complement strand
CGTCTTCGAGTACAGCTACTACTCTCAACTGCCCGCCTTGTCCTTCTTCACGCAGTGGGCTCTCATCGACACCGTGCTCAGTGGGCTTTGCTTCGTGAGCCTCGCGGCCGGGGCGGCGCTCCTTCTTGTGAAGCCCGATTTGGGGAAGTTGGGCGCTTCGATGGTTTTCTCGGGGGCGGTCGTCTCCGTGATAGATATCGTCTACAACCTGTTTTTCCCCGACCCAGCCTCCTTAACGATTATCCCTGTTGGCCTGCTTCTAGCCTTGGTCTCCGCCTTTATCGGGTTCAAGGCGTCCAGCACCGTGGAAGTGAAGGCTAGACCGAGGCGAATGGTCGCACTTGTCCCGATAGTCCTCATCATCCTCTCAGGCGTAGTGATCCTTCTCGGGAGCACGCCATCGGCCGCGTCTCTCCAGAACCCGCCTAAGTTCTGTACGAGCGACTTCGTGGAACTCGACAAGATCTGGGGCGTGACGAGGTTCAGGTCACTTGAAGGGCACGATTACTCGGACTCCTACGAACAAAATCTCTCTATGAAGAATTACTACATTCCAAAGCCCGAGTATGGGAACTCGTCGAGGTTGGTCGGCGTCTTCTCGCCGGTAGATGGGTCGATCATCGGGGTCTTCCCCGAGGGCGACGGCAAGGGGTATCAGGTTCACATCCGCGTCGCACAACACCCCGATTACAGCGTCGTCCTGTTCCACGTTAACATCTTCTCAAATGCGGTCGTCGGTGGCACAGTTACAGCAGGCGAGCTTCTCGGGTACGCGGACGTACGTAATTCGATCAGCTTCGATATAGCGGTCTGGAGGCACGTCGGCGTCTTCAGGGACAAGCTCTACTCATACTTCGACGTTGTTACTGACGACGTCTTCTCCCTCTACCAGTCGAGGGGCATCGCGGACAGGGCGACCCTTATCAACTCCGTCGAGCAGGCACGCGTGTTCTCTCAAACCTACTCCTGGAATAACCCCAACCCGGGCGACCGCGTCGCGCTGAGTCCATGAGCCGCGGCCGCTGCTCGTAAATGATATCAGCCCTCCGGGGCACTTCTACTGGATCAAATTGGTCGACGTAAAGGTCCTGAAGGAATCCGCGAAGAAGGAGGTCGAGTCTCAGAGGAAGCGCCTCGTCGAGATTGCGAAGTGGATGTATGAGAACCCGGAGCTGAGCTCTGAGGAGTTCAAGGCGTACGCGCTGCTGACCGAAGAGCTCGAGAAGCAGGGGGCGAAGGTGGATAGGAAGCTGTTTGGTATGCCGACGGCGTTCTCCGCCTCTTGGAAGGGCAAGAAGAAGGGACCCAAGGTCGCCGTCCTCGCCGAGTACGACGCCCTCCCCGGAGTCGGCCACGGCTGCGGACACAACCTCATAGCCGCATCCGCCATAGGCTCGGGGGTCGCTGCCGCCAGGGCTGCCAAGGACTTCCCCGGCGAGATACTCGTCGTGGGCACCCCCGCCGAGGAGGGCAGAGGCCCGAGCGCGGGCAGCAAGGTCATCATGGCGAACAAGGGCTTCTGGGACGACGTCGACGCCGCCATCATGCTCCACCCCGCGACGCACTACGGAGTCGGCGGAAAGGCGCTGGGCATCTGGCAGCTCAAGATGGAGTTCAAAGGGCAGACGAGCCACGCCGCCGCCAGCCCGGAGAAGGGCATCAACGCGCTTAACGCCGCCACCCTCGCCTACATGGCGACCCACATGCTCCGCCAGGAGGCACGCCGCGACGCCAACCTCGTCATCCACGGCATCATAACCGAGGGCGGCCTCGCCAACAACATAATCCCCGACCGCACCGTCTGCCAGTTCGGCGTCCGCAGCAGCAACGAGAAGTACCTCGAAACAATGGTCGACAAGGTGGCGAGGTGCGCCGAGGGCGCAGCCATATCGACCGGCGCACAGGTCACCGTCACAAAAGCCAAACTCTACAGCAGCATGAAGCCAAACATCCCACTCGTCAAAGTCCTCTACCAGAACTACGTCGACCAAGGTGTCAAGGTAGACGACTGGCAGGAGACACAGGCCGGCATACCCATGGCTTCCACCGACTTCGGTGACGTCAGCCAGAGGTGCCCGTCCACCGGCAGCTACATCGGCATCGGCCCAGAGAACATCCCCGGCCACAGCAAGCAGTTAGCCGACTGCACCATGACCAAGGCGGGCCTCGAAGCCATGATTGTCGGCACAAAGGCACTTGCCATGACACTCGTCGAGCTTCTCGCCAAGCCGGAAGTACTCAAGGAAGCGAAGGAGTACTTCAAGACCTACTAGGCGCCGGCTCATCCTTCTTCATGGCGTCGTGGTCGGGGATGTCCCTCTCGACGTCCCTGACCGACTTGAAGGCGTAGCCGCTCAGCGTTATGGCTGCGCCGAGTAACCCCAGCATGACGAACAGTAGCCCTATCCCTGCGCCGGGCCCCGTCCCGACGAGCCATCCGAAGACGCTGGAGAGCGCACCCCCAGGCGCCATGGCAGGGGTCATCACCCGATCCGCCAACGGCCCGGCAATCGCCATCCCGATGGGTGAGGACATCGTCGCAATCAAGGCGCGCGTCGCGAATACCCTGCCCTGCACCTCTGGGGGAACCTTTGCCTGCCAAATCGCCTGATTAGAGCCATTCGACGTGGGAATGAAAACCATCGTCAGGAACGCGCCGACCATGAGCAGCAGCGGCGTCTGGGCCACCCCCATCATCGTCATCCCGAGCAGGGCACTCGCCGCCATGCCGAGGAAGACGCCGTCAACCTTCCGCTTCGGCCCACCCCACGCGCTCAGCACTATGCCGCCGACGACGCCCCCGATGCCGAAGGCCGACTGAACCGTCCCCGTGATCACCGTATCATTCCCAGTGCGGAGCATCAGCATTGGTGTAAGCAGTGTGAATCCTACGCCCATCAGGAGGTTCGTGGCGAAGAAGTTGAGCTGCAACCCCAGAAGCCCCCTCTTCTCGGCTATGAACCTGAAGCCGTAGAAGGTGTCGCTGAGCATGCTCCTCTTCTCCGCGCTCTTCGGCGGCTGCGGCACGACAACGACGAGCAGTATCCCGATCGCGATAAGGAACGTGACGATGTCTATAGTCAGAATCCCCCTGACGCCGATGAACGCGATGAGAACCCCCGCCGCAGCCGGCGCCACGATGTTAGACACCGAGTCCGCGAGGCTCAGCATCCCACTCGCCCGGGCGTAATCCTTCTTCTCAACCATCAACGAGATAGAAGCACTGTACGCCGGCCACTGGAACGACTGGAATATCCCAGTGAAGGCACCCGTCACGTAGAGGTGCCACACCTCAAGCCTGCCCGAGGACAGAAGGAGGAATACAACGATCGTCGCTATCCCAGAGGCGATGTCGCTGATCATCATAACGAGCTTCCGATCCCACCTGTCCACGAGGGCGCCGGCGATGGGAAACATGATGACCGATGGGGCGAAGTTGAACAGGGCGACCAACGCGAGGGTGGTCGCCTCCCCCGTCAACTGCCACGCCCATATGCTGAGCGCGAACTGGCTCATGTATGTGCCTAGAAGGCTGAAGAACTGCCCAGACCAGATCACGGCGAAGAGGCGCATCCCCGTCAACCGGAGCAACCCGCCGCCCTGAGCCATGAAGACGAGGAACTCGAGTCGTGTATATTAACATAACACAAAACCGTTCTATGAAAGGAAACACCGCGATGTGATCGTAAAGACCCGACTACTCGAGCGCGATCGCCTTCAGTTCCGACAGGTCGGCGAGGCTGTTGATCTTCACCATCGCCCCCGAGATCGTGTACAGGTTTTCACCGATGTAG
Source organism: Candidatus Bathyarchaeota archaeon (assembly GCA_013329615.1). Lineage (GTDB taxonomy): Archaea > Thermoproteota > Bathyarchaeia > TCS64 > TCS64 > UBA8941 > UBA8941 sp8941u. The sequence goes on along the minus strand of DUKA01000130.1, from coordinate 5,083 downwards.
AGGCTCCTGTAGACGCTGTAGTCGGAGTCGAACCAGTACCCGCTCTTGAGCAGCTCGTCCCCCTGCAGGTGCGTTATCCTGCCCCTGAGCGTGATGCCCTCCGCGGTTATCTCGAAGACGTAGGCGCCCTGGTAGATGTAGTCCCCGTAGGCATTTGGTTCGGTCTCGTAGCCCGCAGCGAGCTGTGCCTCGAGTATCGGGATGACCAGCAGGTTCCTCTCCCTGCTGAAGAGGAACGCTTTATGGTCGTAGAGGGCGGGGGAGTCCGTGCCCCTGTCCCCTATCTCCAGCTTCGCCACCTCACGCGGGTTCTCAACGTCACTCACGTCGAAGAGGCTCAGTTTCACGCCCTGATACCACGCGAAGCTGCTCTCCGCGGCGTCCACAGACTCCTTGCCGAGGCCGATCACATGCGTCTCATCGTACGGGTGCAGGTAGTTGCTGTAGCCGGGTATCTTGAGCTTCCCGAGCACACGCGGCGCCGTCGGCTCGCTCAGGTCGATGACGAAGAGCGGGTCGACCTTCTTGAAGGTGACCATATAGAGGCGGTCTCCCATGAAGCGGGTGCTGTATATCTGCTCACCCGGGGCGAGGTCCTCGAGGGTGCCCACGACCTTCATCTCCGGGTCGAGGACGTAGACGTTGTTCTTCGAGGTCGCCACGCCCCAGGCGTGCCCCGTCGTGGTGGCTATCCTGAAGTAGCCATCGTGCTCGTCCATGCTGAACTGGTTGAGTATCCACCCGGGGACGCTCCCGTCGGCGACGCCCTCGATGGCGCCGTTGTCCAGCTTTATCTTGTGGACACCCGTCTCCGAGTAGCCCCCCGTTGTCAGGTAGAGGAATTCGGCGCTGCAGTAGATAGTGCTGCTCGAGCCCAGCAGGAAGGTCTGCGACTGTATAGGGAAGGTGGCGTCCTGCGTATTGATGCTGGCTATCGTCGTGTAGGCGTAGCCGGGGTCGGTGCCGTTGTAGTAGTAAACGCTGCTCGCGGGTATCCTGCAGATCGAGCCGTTCTCCCTGTAGCTAGGGAGGTCGACGGCCCCCTCGTAGACCCACGCCCCCTTCTGCGAGACGACGTAGACAAAGTTGCCAATCATCCTCGTCGCGACGTAGCTTCCCTCAACTTCATACGTCCTGTCTAGGACGGGGTTCAACCTGTCCGTGACGTCGTAGAAGTAGACGGTCGTCGTCTCCGTCATGGGTATGTATGAGGAGCCGCCGATCTTGGTCGCGAAGACCCTGCCGTAGCCCGGGGTGAAGACGACGAGCTTGCCACCCGCTATGTAGAGGTCGGTCACCTCGCCGCCGAACTTTATCTTGGCCACAACCTCAGCCTCCGCGGCGGGGTAAGCCTTGACGATGTAGACCGTATCCCCCTGGGTAAAGTAGATGTATGTCCCGTCGGTCTTGACGATGTCCGCCTCGTCGACGCCGGCGACCTGTATATTCGTCGTCGAGTAATCGTTTCCTGTCGCCTGTTCGGCCCCACTCTTCGTGGCGTCGGCCTGCATGGTGAAGCGGATTATCCCCGGCACTACCCCGCCGAGTATCCCGTACTCCCAGCCGTATCCGATGTTATCCTTCGCCTTCTCCTCCAGGAACCACTTCAGCTCTGCCTCGGACCTGAACCTGTTGAAGCCCGGTGTCTCATACTGGAGCACGAGCGGGGCAAAGTTGAAGCTAGCCACAGCGTTCAGCAGCATGCTCCCGCAGAGTATCCCTAGGAAGACGTACGCGGTCAGACGCAACCTACTCGATTCCACCATAGATCATCTGCGTAATGGGTCTCCGCCATCAGGCTTAATGCTAGGCTTTAGAACGACAGCGGCGTGTTGTTCTAATCCGTTGAACGGCGGAGAAACCGTTAAGGGGCTCGCGTTCACTCTGAGAACCCATGCGCCTCCTGCTCGTCGTCTCCACCCCCGGTAAGCTCAGGGACGTGGAGGGGCTAAGTAACGCCGCCACACGCGCCGGCCACGGCGTCACGGTCTTCTTCAACGAGGAGGCCGTCCAGCTGCTCAAGAACCCGAGCCACGTCGAGTACCTGTACGCCGACCTGCTCGCCTGCCGCGCCAGCGCCGTCGAGTACGGGATCACGAAGGAGAACATGGCGGTGAACGCGAGGATGAGCAGCCTAGCCGAGCTGGTAGACCAGCTAGAGGGAAACGATAAGGTCGTGTTTCTGGGATGAGTGAGGAGACGACCTTCATATTCCGGAGCAAGGTGGAGCCGGGGAGCAGATTCTGGGAGGGACTCCGCCTCAGCGCCGCCTTCGTAGGCATGGACCATATACCTCTCATAGTCTTCATGGACTACGCCGTCCCCGGACTCATACACAACGCCCTGCCCCTCCGCCAGCTCTGGGACTACCTAAAGACCACGAGTGACCTCGCGGGCATACACGTCCTAGACACCGACATGGAAGAGCGAGGAATGAAGCTGGAGGACCTCGACAAGAACCTAAACGTCAAGATGATTTCGCTCGACGAGCTTGCGGAGAGGCTCGCCGAGAACAGGGTGGTCGCCATCTTCTAGGAGGATGCATGCATGATAATACTCCTCCAGATCGGGACGCCTGACTACGGCGAGAGCTTCAGGATAGCACGCCGAGTCGCGGCGCAGGGCAAGAAGATAATCATACTCTTCACAGGCGAGGGCTGCCGCCTCGCCGAGGACCCGCAGATCGTCGACAGCCTAAACTTCGCCCGCCTACACGCCCTCAAGGACGACTACAAGAAACCCGTAGAAGGTGTTGAGATCGTTGACTACGCGGGCTGGGTGAGACTCCTAGAATACTGCAACAAGACCGCCTGCTGGACCTAGATCCACCAGATCCAACCGCGGCGCTCCTTAGACATCTCGCCGTGGACGAGCCCCTTCAGGCGCAGGTTGTTGAGGAATACCGCCGTCGAGTCAGGGCACCTGACAAGCCTCTTCTGAGTCTCCTCCTGAACCTCACGCGTCGTGAGGGGGCGCCCCGCCTCCTTGAGGAGCGTGATGATGAGCTGGTCAGCCTCATCGCCCCTTACTACCCTGTGCTCCATGGTTGAACCCGGGGCGCGGCGGCTTTTATCCGCTTCGCCGACTGTGTGAAACCTTACACTTTTATCCTGAATTGTGCTTTTTCTCACCGAGGAATCAGGTATGAAGTTGTTCACGGTTGGCCCAGTGGCCTGCTACCCCGTCGTCCTCAAGGCGATGGGCGAGCAGATGTACAGTCACAGGAGCGCAGAGTACAAGAAGCTCCACTACGACACGGTGGCGCGCCTCCAGTCCTTCATCGAGACCCAGAACCCCATTTACCTCTTCAGCGCGACTGGGACGGGTTTCATGGAGGCGGCGGTGAGGAACTGCGTGAAGGATAACCTTGTCGTCTGTGTGAACGGTGACTTCGGCAAGCGGTTCGCTGAGGTCGCTAGGTCGAACGGGAGGAAGGTGCAGCTGGTCGAACCCACCATGGGGGAGCCGGTCACACCCGGGATGCTGGACGACGCCCTACGGGGCCACCCCGAGGTCGAGGCCGTCGCGATAACCCACAACGAGACGAGCGCGGGTCTGATCAACCCACTGAAGGACCTCTGCGCCGTGGCGAAGAAGCAGGGGAAGCTCATCTTCGTCGACGCCGTCAGTAGCATGGGCGGCACCGAGATCAAGGTCGACGAGTGGGGGATAGACATCTGTTTCAGCAGCAGCCAGAAGTGCTTCGGCGTACCCCCCGGCCTCGGTATAGGCTCCGTGAGCAAGAAGTGCCTCGAGGTCGCAGAGAAGATGCCGAACAGGGGCTACTACTTCGACCTCCTGCTCTGGCAGAAGGACCACGAGAAGGGGCAGGGCACCCCCGTCACATCCGTCATCCCGCAGATCGCCGGCCTAAACGCGGCGCTCCGCATGGTAGAGGAGAAGGGCGGCAAGCAGTGGTACTTCAACCTCTACAAGAAGAGGAACGCCCGGATACGCCGCGCCGTGAAGAAACTCGGCACACCCGTCTACCCGAAGAGGGGCAGCGAGAGCCCGACGGTCAACTGCGTCAAGGCGCCCAAGAACGTCCTCGGCCCCAAGATTTACGAGGCGATGCGCGTCAAGGGATTCGAGCTGGCGCAGGGATACGGCGCACTAAAGGAGACGACGTACCGCATAGGCAACATGGGTTACATCCCCAACCTGAGCCTAACCCAGATGCTCGACGCCCTCAAAGAGGTTTACGAGGAAGTCACACCGTAGTCCCATCACTTTTTAAAGTACTCACTTATCTCGGGTCTAGTCAGGAAGTAGATCACAATGGCGTAGACCATCAGCTTTGTCAACGCCTGTAGAGGCGATGTGGGCTGCACGTCGACGGCCACGACGGTTCCGAGGACACCTATCAGTATCTCAACCCCAGAAACAATCATGGTTCCCAGTTTCCCCCACATGAGCCCCTTCCAGAGGCCGTAAGCTAATGCAAAACCGGCGATCGAGTCCGCGACGTAGTAAGCGATGGGGAACAGTGGCGCCCCCGACACGTAGTAGGTGTAGACGACGATGATGTTGATCACGCTCTGCACGAAGAAGAATGATGCTAGCAGCGTTATGCCGAAGGGCCTGTCCATGGGGTGAAACCGGCGCGCCGCCGTTATAGCCTTGACGCCGAGGTCACGGCTGCTCAACGCCGTACTTCGCCGAGATGAAGCAACTCCCCTCGTGGCTCACCATGCAGGGACCGACGGGCGACTCGGGGGAGCAGCCTTTGTTAAAGAGCGGACAGTCCCACGGATAACAGACGGCTCGCAACACCTCGCCACAGCGGCAGCCATGCGGCATATCGTAGCTCGCCTCGGACTCGAAGCTGAACCTCTTCGAGGCATCATGATCCTCGAACTCATCCCGCAGGACGAGTCCCGAGTCGGAGATGGTGCCTATGCCCCTCCACGGGGCGTCGCGGACATCGAACACCTCATCCATCAGCCTGAGGGCCGTCGGGTTCCCCTCCGGTTTCACGATCCTAGTGTAGGCATTCTCAAGCTCGCCCCGACCCTCCTTGATCTGCCTGCAGATCATGGCGACGGCGAAGAGTATGTCGAGCGGCTCGAAGCCGGCGATCACC
>DUKA01000224.1 GCA_013329615.1 Candidatus Bathyarchaeota archaeon | reverse complement strand
CTACAATTCAGGCTCGCCGGCGTCCTCAGACCCGGCATAGCCCGCATGCGACTGCTGGCCGTGGGCTACGCACTAGGCGTCGTCGTCGGCAACCTCCTTAGCCCCTACGCGGGCATATATGAGCTCATCTTCATGCCGGCGGCGAGCCTCGCGGCGGGTCTCATCGGCTACGAAGTATCCAAGCGCCTCGGTGGCGGGTACTGGTCCTGCGGCGCCGTCATAGCGGTCATCATCCCCATCTGCGTTGCGTGGATGCTCCTGCAGCTATTCGGTCTCCCACTCGCCCTGACCCTGCCGGGGCTGTTGGCGAGTGAGCTGATAATCAACCTGCTCGGGGCAACGATTTTCACGGCGCTGGAGAGGAGGGTGAAGTGGTGGCAATGAAGAAGTGTGTCGTCATACTGAGCGGCGGCCCCGACTCTGTCACCGCCGCCTACTGGGCGCTGGAGAAAGACTACGAGGTCCACGCCCTCACGTTCAACTATGGCCAGAAGGCACAGATCGAGATCAAACACGCCGCGGAGATCTCGAAAACACTGGGGATTACGCACAAGATCATAGACCTCAGCAATCTGAGTGAGATATACGAGGGGGTCACGAGCCTCGTGGACTCGGGCATCGAGGTCACGGGGGAGTTCACCGACCCCATCATCGTCCCCTTCCGCAACGGGGTGTTCCTATCGATAGCGGTCGCCTACGCCGACGGCGTCGGCGCCGACCTCGTGCTGTACGGGGCGCACGCCGGAGACGAGGAATTCTACCCGGACTGCCGCCGCGAGTTCTACGAGGCGTTCCAAGAGGCGGCGCGCCTCGGCACTGGGAGAGGCATAACGATCACGTCGCCCCTCAGCCATCTGCGCAAGTCAGGCGTACTCAGGGAAGCCGCGAGGCTGAGCGTCCCGCTGGAAAAGACGTGGTCCTGCTACCTCCCGGGCCCCGACCACTGCGGCGCATGCGAGTCGTGTAACAACAGGAGACGCGCCTTCGCCGAGGCGGGCATAACAGACCCAACCAAATACGAGCACGAGTGAAAGCCGCCGACCCGGAACTGTGGAGACGTTTAAACCTCCACGTGAAAATAGAGGGGTAATGTTCAGCGAGGCGACGGCGCAGATAAGGGAGTCCCTGTACGGTATCTGGGCGAGGACGCGCGACGGCGACACCATGCATCACAGCACGGGGACGGGCTTCATGATCTCCCCCGGCTACATAGTGACGAACGCGCATGTCCTCCGCCGCAGGGGCTTCGACGCCTTACACTCGGAGCTGCTCGCCATCAGGTCCCCGGACGTTGGCATGAACTGCGAGGCCACCAGTCTACTTGCCGAGGACAGGGACCGCGACATCGCCATCCTCAGAATCGAGAAGCCGAGGGCGTCGCGCTGTGTCACACTCCTCGATGGCTTCGCGTCGAGCGGCACGAGCATCGGCTCCCTCGGCTTCCCCCTATCAGAGGTACAACACAAGGGGGACAGCGACGTCTACAACCTCATTGAGAGGTTCCAAGGCGCATACCTCTCCTCGCGCTTCTCGGAGAGCGTCTCGGGGAGGCAGATAACGTGGTACGAGGTGGACAGGGAGATGTACGAGGGTTCGAGCGGCTGCCCCGGGTACCTCACGGATGGCAGAGTCGTGGCGGTCAACTGCAAGGTCAGGCGGGAGGAGGACGAGGACGAGAGCGTCCCACTCGAAAAGAGGCGCAGATTGGAGATATCACTCTGGATACCCTCACTAGACGTGATCAGATTCGCCCGCACACACGGCGCCCTACGATGACCCGCGGGAACAAGCCCTATAACCCTCGCCTCACGGTTCACCCATAATGGCACCGTCAAGGGTCGCCGTCGTCAAGGGCGAGAGGGGACTCGACCCAGTATACCGCGCGCTCGACCTCATCGACTACAGGGATGCCCTGAAGGGCTGGAGCAGGGCACTCATCAAGGTCAACTTCATCACCACGAAGAACTGGGAGACCGGCGCCACGACCGACCCCGTCGTCGTCGAGGCGATCATAAACAAGCTCAGAGACATCGGCGTCGAGGCACTCGTCGTCGAGTCGGACGCCACCATGACGAACGCCGACAAGGCGTGCGTCGCCAGCGGCATGAAGGACATGTGCGACCGCGTCGGCGTCCGCTTTATAAACCTCCGCCACGAGGCTGAGAAGGTCGAGCTCAAAGTACCAAACCCCATGACCCTCGACACGATCAAGGTGCCGAAGATCGTCACCGAGTCCGCGATAATCAGCGCCGCCAAGCTGAAGACACACGTAGAGACAGGGGTAACCCTCGGCATGAAGAACATGTTCGGGCTCCTGCCTGACAAGTTCAAGGGCAAGTACCACGTCAGAGGGATGGACAAGGTCATAGTCGACATCAACACGGTGCTCAAGCCGACACTAACCGTCATCGACGGCTTCGTCGGCATGGAGGGGAAGGGCCCTGTCCACGGAAACCCGGTCAGGATGAACACCATCATCGCTGGCGCCGACCCGGTCGCGACGGACGCCACAGCCACGAGGGTGATGGGCATCGACCCGCAGACCATCGAGCACATAAAGTGGGGGCACGAGAGGGGACTCGGCGAAATGTACAACGTCGAGGTCGTAGGCGATGGCGTCGACTCCGTCAAACGCATCTTCGCGCGCATCTAGGGCCAATACAGGGTATTATCTACAAAATACCGTCACTCTCAAGTATTATATCGGGTGAAAGCAACCTCAATCACGACTTGATATGAATGTAGCACTTTTGGAGAGGCTGTCAAATGCCTACGGGCCCCCCGGCTCCGAGGACGAGGTGAGGGAGGTCCTCAAGGCAGAGCTTGAGGGATACGCGGATGAGACCCGCGTGGATAAGCTGGGCAACATAATGTTCTGGCACAGGGGGAAGAAGGGCAAGCCCCTCGTCATGCTCGCCGCTCACATGGACGAGGTCGGCTTCCTCGTTAGACACATCGAGGAGCAGGGCTACCTCCGCATACACTCGTGGGGCGTCGTACCCAACCTCCTCCCCGGCCAAAGACTGTTGTTCCGCGGCAAGAAGGGCGACCTCAAGGGGATAATTGGTACGAAACCACCCCACATAATGAGCGAAGACGAGAAGAAGAAGCCCATAGTCCTCGACGACCTCTTCGTCGACATAGGCACCTGCACGCGGGAGGAGGCAGAAAAGAAGGGTGCCTACGTCGGCATGACTGGGGTCTTCGAGGTGGATTTCGTAGACCTCGGCGACGGCTACTACAGGGGTAAGGCGCTCGACGACCGCGCCGGCTGCCTCGTGATGACCGAGGTCTTCAAGTCGCTGAAGGGTTCGCCTCTCAACGTCGTCGCCGTAGGCACGGTACAGGAAGAGGTGGGTCTCAGGGGCTCTAAGACAGCGGCGTATCAGGTCGACCCAGACTACGGACTGGCGCTCGAGGGGACATTCGCCGTCGACATGCCTGGCATGGCCCCACACATGATACCCGCCGCCCTCAAGAAGGGCCCCGTCGTCACCATAGCCGACGCCAGCATAATCGCCCACCCCAAGGTCTTCAAGACCATAGTCGAGGCGGCCGAGGCTGGGAAGATACCGTACCAGTTCAAGAAGATACCAAGCGGCGGCACCGACGCGGGCAGCATACACCTCACCAAGGGAGGCATACCGAGCGGCACCATAGCCGTGCCCTGCAGGTACATACACGGCCCAGCCGCAATAACCACGACGGAGGACGTGGAGAACACCATAAAACTCGTTAAGGCCTTCGTCGAGCGGTTGGCGAAAGACTAGCCCCCGAAGACATATTATCCGAGAGCCACCTCTCTTCACTGAAATGTCGGGAATAGAGGCAGAGGGGCTGGTCAAGCGATTCGGGCCGCTGACGGCCGTGGACGGGCTCAGCTTCACAGTGGGCTCGGGGGAGATATTCGGCCTACTCGGACCCAATGGCTCCGGTAAGACGACGACCGTGAGGCTCCTCTCCTGCCTCATAGCCCCCAGCGGCGGCACCGCCCGAGTCGCCGGCTTCGACGTACAGAGCGAACCACTCAAGGTCAGGGAGGCCGTCGGCGTGCTCACAGAGAACCCGGGCATATACGACAGGCTTTCCGCATTCGAGAACATGGAGTTCTTCGCCGAGGCCTACGGGCTGAAGGACAAGGCGGAGAGGGGCGCGAGGATAAGGGAGCTCTTCGAGTTCTTCGACCTCTGGGACAGGAGGGACGACAAGGCGGGCACCTTCTCAAAGGGAATGAGGCAGAAGCTCGCAATAGCCAAGGCCATAGTACACCGCCCCGGCGTCCTCTTCCTAGACGAGCCCTCCTCGGGCCTCGACCCCAAGGCGGCCAAGGACATACGCGACCTCATGGAGGACATGAGCCGCCGCGAAAAGCGCACAATAATCCTCTGCACACACAACCTCGAGGAGGCGGAGAGGCTCTGTAGCAGGGTCATGATCATTAGGAAGGGGCAGCCCCTTGCGACGGGCACCGTCGAGGACCTCCGAAGGAAGATGCACGGCGCACCCGCCCTCGAGGTGACCGTTGAGGCAACCAACGACGCCCTGCTGGGGAAAGCAGGGAAGCTAAATGGTGTGAAGAGTGTAAACCTGAGTGGTGAAGGCGCCCTGATCTTCGACCTAGACGACCCCGAGGCGGGGACCCCGGACGTGGTCGCCGGCCTCGTCAAGGCGGGGGCTCGCGTAAAAGCCGTCAATATAATGCGCCCCACCCTCGAGGATACATACCTCGAACTCATGAAGGAGGGGCAGGCATGAGGACGGACAAGGTCCTCCTGGTCTTCAAGAAGGACTGGCTCGAGGTGCGGCGTAACTGGCAGATACTTGCCCCCATACTTCTCGTGCCCCTCATATTCTGTGTGCTCCTCCCCTCGATGATACTGCTCATACCCGACTCCTCATCATCCAGCAGCGAGGTGGGTGCCCTCATAAGGATCCTCCCCGACGCGGTCAGGGGCGAGATGGCGGGCTTCAACGACAACCAGATCATCGCCTACCTCATGCTCACCTTCATCTTCATGCCATTCTTCCTACTGATCCCCGCGATGGCGTCCAGCGTCATTGCCAGCGACAGCTTCGCCGGCGAGAAGGAGAGAAAGACAATCGAGGGGCTCCTCGCCACACCGCTAACCGACGCTGAGCTAATGGTTGGTAAGATGCTTGTCGCCTTCATCCCCTCGATGCTGGTGACGCTGATATCCTTCGTGATCTACTCGGCGATCGTCGATGTCCTCGGTCTCCCACTGTTCGGCCGCTTCGTGCTGCCGACACTGAACTGGGTGCTCGTCATCTTCCTGCTCGCCCCCGCGGTGGCCATCGCGGGCATCGCCATCACAGTCATAGTCTCATCGAGGGTCAAGGGCTTCAGGGAGGCACAGCAGCTGAGCGTCCTCATCATCGTCCCGATAATGGGGCTCGTCGTCGGCCAAGCCTTCGGGATACTGCTGCTCGTCCCCGAGGTCATAATCATCCTCTTCGTGATCTTCGTCATAATTGACGCTATTATCCTCAGGATCGGGCTCGGGATGTTCGAGAGAGAAGAAATACTCTCAAGAATCCGATAAAAACCCATACACCAAAAGGCAACCTTGGCGAAAATTCTAATACATAAAAGACGCTCAAAAACCCATGAAACTACAGATAATCAAGGAACCCATCGCAGCAGCTCAACTGCTTATCAGGCGGCCAGCCTCGGAGGTCTTCAACGCCTTCATAGACCCTGAGGTCACCACGAAGTTCTGGTTCACCAAGGCGAGCGGAAAACTTGCCGTCGGCAGGAAGGTCACATGGGCTTGGGAGATGTACAACGTCTCCACGACCGTGGACGTGAAGGAGATAGAGAAAGACAGGCGCATACTCATCGAGTGGCAGGGCTACACTGGTCCGACGCGCGTCGAGTGGGTCTTCACGCCCCTCAGCGAAGATACGACTTTTGTCAAAGTCACGGAGAGGGGTTGGATTGGCGACGGCGACACCCTCGTAGACTCCGCCCTCAACTCAACGGGGGGCTTCACGTCGTGCCTAGCTGGAGCAAAGGCGTGGCTAGAACACAAAATTCAGCTCAATCTAGTAGCCGATCACTCACCAAAAGGAAAACCGGAGTAGCCTAAGTTTCTTGGAAATGGTGGGGTCGGGAGGATTTGAACCCCCGGCATTTGGGTTTCTGCTCCAAAAACTCGTCATCCCCTCACGGGTCAGTTAAGTCCTTCATGGATTTCTGGAGCCCAACGTCATACCTGTCTAGACCACGACCCCCGTGCAAATCGCATACCGGGTTTCACCTAATAAGCGTTACCGGGACCACACAACCCTCAAACGCCAAGGCACGGGAGAACAAACGTTGACACTCCTCTGGAAAAAGGCGTACCTGCCACAAATCCTCGGCGGCATAAAAACCGCCACGAGGAGAAAAACACGTCCCATGGTCAAAGTAGGCCGCACATACAGGATACGCTCCGGATTCTTCGACTTCCTAGAGGAGAGGATACGCGTCGACAGGCTATACACGCAAAGACTCGGAGAAATGACCGAGGGGGACGCAGTTATGGAGGGCGCGGAGTCACTCGCGGCATTCAGGGACGAGTGGGAGACACTCTCAGAGGCATGGAGGCCGGAGGAGGTCGTATGGGTGGTCGAATTCCACCTTGAGAATCGCCAACAGTCACCGACTCTTGTTGACGAGCCACCAAACAACCCCTAGCAGTAGCAGGAAAAGGGCGAGCTCGACGTATGAGAAGAGCTTGGCCCGCTTCTTACCCTCCCTCTCGGCGTCGACGAGGCAGTCATGCTTCTCGGCGGGGAGGTGCTCATCGCAGAAGGTCAACCCACACTTGGGGCAACGCTCGGGCGAGTATAATCGCCTACCACAGCGATAGCAAACATCCAAACGCGCCAACACTCCTAAGCCGTAACCCGGGGAACCTTCTTTCACCCATTAGTTGGAAAGCACGCGATTTACCGCTTTCGCCCATACACGTGAAGAGCCCCATAGAGCCACACGCCTCGTTATTGGGCTCAATCCGGGGTAATTATCACCCGAGGGGCGCCACCAAAAGGTTTAAAATCGACACCCATAGCCATTGGTTTGGGTTACCGGCCATAGGGCGTGGGAACCACCCGATGCCATTCCGAACTCGGAAGTTAAACCACGCTCCGTTCGCGGTGGTAGTGTTGTCTTCGGCGACGCGAAGCCGGGGAAGCTGGTGGCCCACCTTCTTCCCTTAACAAAAAAGGAGCAAAAATGGTTCTTAATGGACGACGCCGAGTCGGTGAAGCTCCTCGCTTAACACATCACGCGTCCTCTTGAGCCCTGTCTGCCTCTCCACGAACTGGTCGCTCGTTATGACGCCCTTCCTGAACTCAGCGTCTAGGTCCTTGAGCTGGGCGTCGATACTCTTTAAGCGCGCCTTGAGCATGTCCGTGTAGCTGGTCTGCGTTGGCGCGGCCTCCTCGCTCGGGGCGACGTCGGTGGCGAGCACACCGTCTTGTATCCGGAGTAGGCGGCTCGCGGCCCGGGCGACGCGTGGGTCGTGCGTGACCATTATGATGGTCTTCCCGAGCTCCTTGTTGACCTTGGCGAGGTAGTTGACGACGATCATGGCGTTCTCGGTGTCGAGTTCGCCGGTGGGCTCGTCTGCGAGGACGAGCGGCGGGTCGTTAGCGAGCGCCGCGGCGAGTGCTATGCGCTGCTGCTCGCCCCCACTGAGCTCGCCGGGCTTATGGTCCATGCGCTCCCTGAGGCCGACGACGCCGATGAGCTCCTCCACCCTCTTCTTGCGCTGGTCCTTCTTGACGCCGAGGGCAGCCATAGGCAGCTCGACGTTCTCAGCCGCCGTGAGCGTGGGGATGAGGTTCATGTTCTGGAAGACGTGGCCGACTGTCTTCCTCCTGAACTCTACTAGCTGGGAGGCGTTGAGCTGGGTGAGGTCGGAGCCCATGACGCCGATGTAGCCGGCGGTAGCCCTGTCGAGGCCGCCAATAATGTTCAATAGTGTGCTCTTGCCGGAGCCGGATGGGCCGATGAGGGCAACCATCTCGCCCACAGCGACGCTCACACTTAGGCCCCTGAGGGCCTGTACCTCGAGATTGCCAGCCTTGTATACCTTTATCAGATTCTTGGCATCAACCGCGTTGTTTTCACTCATCAAACCTCACCCTTTACGCTCGGTTTCTCGGTTATCCTGCGGACAACCAGTATTATCGGGGCCAGAGTGGCCGCCACTATGATCAGGAACAGCAGCAGAAGCTGCAGTTGAGACGTGAGCGGGAAGCTGATCCTCCACGCCGCGTATGTCAGTATGTACTTGTTGAACAGCTGGACCTCGCCCATCAGGTTCACCCACCCGCTCGCTATCCCGAGTATGGTTGCGAGGACGGCGAGTCCGACGTTCTCGATGGCTAAGCTCACGGCCAGCTGGCGGGCGCTGAAACCCTTCACCGACATCAGGTTAAGCTCCTTCGACCTGCTGCGTAGGAGAGTGTAGACTATCAGTGCCATGCCCACAGAGGCGACACCTGTCGCGAAGACTACGCCGAGCTGATTGACCTGCTGCGATCCACCGAGCAGCGGTGACGTCTGTGCCTTCTGGACGATATCGCTCGTGATGTCCATCCTCTGAACGTTCAACCCGAGTGCCTGTACCTGCGTCTTTATGGTCTCCACGTCCACACCCGGTGCCAGCTTGATCAGTATCCTTACACCGTTTATCCAAGCGGGGTTCCAGTTGCTCGTGAAGTCAAGGGGCACGTATATCATTGGGATTATGTATGGGGTCCAGCTGGAGCCTAGGTCGCGGCCGAACAGCCCGACGATCTTCAGCGAGTATACTTGTCTCTGGACTGCAAGGTTGATGTAGCCGGCTCCGTCAGTGCTTAGGCCGAAGTATGGAGCCGCGCCCCTCTCGAGTAGGGCGTTGGCGCCCTGGAGGAGGCCGTACTGATCTCTGAAGACGTTGCCCTCCGAGGAAAACGTGGCGTAGTTGCCCTTGTCGATGAAAAGCTCGTCAGTGTAGGCTGTCGTGTTCCACCAATTCTCTTCTATAGCCCTAACATACACCCTTCCGGCGCTCGTGTCGGCGAGGAAGGTTATCTCGACCGCGGCGGACTGCACACCATCGATGGCGCGCATCTGATCAGCCATCTGAGACACATCGTTGGCGCTGTAGAGGAGCACTACCGCGTCGGCGCCCTGCTGCGCCTGAATGAACCTCTGCGTATAGTCGTTCGTCATGGCGACGTTCCCGAGGACGACGACGCTATAGCTTATGACGAGAGCCGTCATGAATGTGTAGGCGCCGGCTCGTTTCAGGCTCCTTCTGCTGCTCAGGCTCGTGAACCTCGCGGCATCACCAGTTACCATCGAGGCGACACTGCCGAGGATGCCCTGGAACTGCGGCGCGTACATGAGGAAGAGCTTTGTGAAGCCCCAGAACAGTAGGATGGTCCAGATGTATCCGAGGATCGAGTCCATCCCGTACCACACCGAGTATGCTAGGAAGCTAATGAAGTCACCCGACGATGGACTGTAGGCGTCTATGTCGACGTTAAGCAGAAGCATCGCGAGCTTATAGAGACCGAGCAGGAGCGCTAGGGCGGGTACGCCCCAGTAGCCGAGGCCCTCCTCCTCCTCGCGGTACTCGGACAGTGCCTCGACGATGGGCATGTTCGTCGCCTTCCTCACGGGGCTGATGGCGGCGAGCGCGGACAAGGCTAGGCTGAAGAGGATGGTGGCCGCCAGGGTGATGGGTGAGACGTATCGGAATAGGAGCGCGAAGCTCGCGCTGCTCACGATGAGAGGCATGATGAGTGCGCCGATTATGACACCGAGGACGCCGGCTACAACACCGAGGAGTATCGCCTCGATGAGGAGCGACGCGAACACTTGGCGGTGGCTCATGCCACGTGTCAATAATAGTCCTATCTCCTTTCGCCTGAGGCCTAGGGCAACACCCGAGACGGTCATGCCGAGGTACCAAGCCGTGAAGAAGACGGGTATCGTGACCACGATGCTGTTTAACTTAGTCTTGGCGGCCGATGAGGAGATGTCGGTCACCGCCAGGTCGAGGTAGTTTACGGGTATATACTCGTAGACGCCGCCCATCCCGTTCACCTGCTCGTCAAGGTTCCTGACGCGCTCGGTTGTGCCGGCTATGTCCCACTGGTTTATGAGGCCGGTGCGGTCGAACCTTATCGCCGCGACACTGTGGATTATCGTCGGCGCCCTCTTCATGGCATATATTCCGTCGAGAATCTGTTTGTACGTGTTCTCAGTCACGATGACTATGTTGTATTGTGGGCGGCCACCGAAGGTGTCGTACCCGTTGAGGGCGATGCTAACCCACTTGTTGTAGTAGGAGACGCCGTCGGTGTTGCTCATGAAGATGGACCAGGTCTGGTCGTCCATGGTTATGAGCGAACCAACTTCGATTGGGAAGTACAGTCTCTTGAAGTTGGCGAGGGAGCCTGTGGGCGTGTACGTGAGTAGGCCGAGGCTGAGAGTCTCACCCGGCGTCAAGAGGGTCGCGTTCACAGAACCGACGTCGATGTACAGCTTGCCATCCTCGAGGCCGCCCGGGACATTTAGCCCCTGAGAAATCTTCCCCTCCGGTGGGAGGGAGATGATCACGGTCGATACGGTGCCGTTTATCCTCGTCGAGTTCAGCTCAATATTCTGCCTGATGAAGTGGTCGACGCCCGCGATACCGTCTAGTCCCCCGAAGTAGTCGTCTATGTTGTAGATGTTTGTGTAGGAGGTCTCCTTTGACTGCGTGTTCGTCGTTATGATGTCGAACTTTGTGTTAGCGAGAACGTTGTCGAGGGCGGAGCCGCCGACGGCGTCCGCGCCCTGGAGGATGCCTGAGAAGAGTGTGGCCGCCAACACGACGCTCAGGAACAGGGCTAGGGAGAGGCCCCTGCCCCGAAGTATCCTCTTGGACGCGTAGCTGAACATCTGTCAAGCCCTTCCCTGTTTGGGAACCTAAAAGACTTTTCCAAAATCTAACCCAATTCATTACAGCACAAAGGGGGAGGGAAATTTACGCCATAAATCGGCTTAGACTAAGGTTTATAACCCCATGCTAGTCTTCAACAGCACTGATTAAAATGGTGCTCATCTTCGGGCAGGTCCTACAGGCTCAAGAGTCTGACCTGAGCATGATTTTGCAGACGCTTTACAGCTTCGCATTCATAGCCTACCTCTTCTACGCTCAGAAGATTCAGACGCTTCAGATGCTCAGGCAGATCGAGGTGACCCTGAGAAAGGTGAAGACCCTCAAGGAGGAGGCGAGGGAGAGGACGGTAAAGACCCTCATCGAGATCGGTAAGCCCACCGGGGACATAGGCCCCCGCGTGGACAGGTTCATCGACTTCTTCAGCATCGGCCTCGAGAACATGGACCCCGCCGGGATAGTCGACAAGATGGATCACTTCCTCAAGACGAACAAGCGCGTCTACGAGGCGGAGGTGAAGGCACTCGCGCCCAACGCCACCCCGACCGAGAGGAACAACCTAGAGAACCTCATAGAGGTCAGCCAGGCGCTCAACATCTACTACAAGGTGATGCGCCACTACTACCTGCTCGGCAAGAAGACGATGAACATCTACGTCATCATGCAGGTACACATGATCCTCCCGATGCTGCTCCAGATGGTGGAGGCTTACAGCGCAGGCATACAGGCCTTCGAGCACGGCATGCCCATCGGCGACGGCGTCGGCCCGATAGTTGCGGCGAAGCTCATGCACGGCTACCCGCAGAGCGACGTTGCCGAGGAGATCGTGGCGGCGGAGGTGCCCTACGAGGGCAGGACGCTCATCGTCTTCAAGGCGAAGGGCCCAGGCGGAAGCGTCGGCAACCCTGACGAGGGGCTGATAAACATCCTCAAGGAGCGCAAGGGGAAGGTCAAGATGATAATCACCGTCGACGCCGCGGGCAAGCTCGAGGGCGAACCCGTGGGTCAGGTAAGCGAGGGCATAGGCGCAGCGATAGGCGGGACGGGCAAGGAGAAGTTCAAGATGGAGGAGATAACGAACAAGTACAAGATCCCGATGCACGCCATCGCCATAAAGCAGGGCATGGAACACGTCGTCGCCCCGCTCGTCGAGCCCCTATTCGACGCCACGGACAAGGCGGTCGAATCAGTCAAGCGCATAGTCATGGACTACACTGAGCCCGGAGATGTGGTAGTGGTTGCCGGAATAGGCAACACGATAGGAGTTGGTCAGTAATGGCAGGAGATCAGGGCAGCGCACAGCCAGCGGCAGGCATGCAGGTGTCCTGGATCGCGTACGCGGCGATCCTCATCGTCGGCTTCCTCAGCCTCTTCAGCCTCTACATGGGCTTCATCAACTACGGCGACAACACGGACATCGCCATAATCTTCATCTTCCTCGGAGCGGCGGGCTTCGCAGCCATCGGTTACATGCTCTTCAGAGGCAAACCGGTGGCCACGGCCAAGGACGACACGCTCACCATAAAGAAGGTAGAGGTCTACACGACCCTCGAGTGCCCCAAGTGCCAGCAGAAGAGGGTGCGCGACTTCAAGCGCGGCGACTACGTTTTCAAGGACGACGAGCCGTGCACGCGCTGCGACGGCTTGATGGTGATCACGAAGATCGCCAGGAAGAAGGAAGAAGAGGACAAGAAGAAGAAGGAAGAGTCTAGCTGGTTGTAATCCGGTAACCGTCTTTTTCTACTACGACTGTGTGCTCCGCCTGAGCGACGGGGCCACCCGACTTTTCGATAAGCTGCGGGTAGCTCATTATGCATCGGCTCGTGAGCAGGTCGCTGAACGCCTTCACCCCCTCGGGGCCGGGGAACCTTGTCAAGAGCCACCTGCTGCAGAATGGGAGCGTCCTGTACTCCTGCTGTATGAATGCGAGCATCTGCTTCGGGGCGCCTTCGAGGGGTCTCTTCTTCTCGAACCTGTAGATGTTGCTGGGGGCGCCGTCCCTGACCTCGCCGGTGGCGTTGCTGAGGACGGTGAAGGGCTCGATTGCGTAGACCTCGCCCTCCTCGAGGCGGTGCAGATCGTAGCCCGCGACGTTTGGGATGCTGCGCCCGGCGTGGACTATGTATCGGCTGAGCTTGTGCCCGGTGAGGTTCCTGATGGGCTTAAAACCACGGTTCTTTATTGTGTGCTCGATGGTTGCGCCGATGTCGGACGCCCTGACGCCCGCCTTCACCATCTTGACGGCGACGGCTAGCGCCTCCTCAACCGTCTTGACCATGGGTGCGAGAGCGGGGTCGAGGCAGATGGTCAC
The DNA here is from genome assembly GCA_013329615.1 of Candidatus Bathyarchaeota archaeon. Taxonomy (GTDB): domain Archaea; phylum Thermoproteota; class Bathyarchaeia; order TCS64; family TCS64; genus UBA8941; species UBA8941 sp8941u. The sequence goes on along the minus strand of DUKA01000224.1, from coordinate 9,385 downwards.
CGCCGTGTCGGCTATGTAGCCGTCGACGTGCACGCCGATGTCGACCTTGACGAGTTGCCCCTGCTGGATCGTGGTCGTGTCCCCGATGGGCGAGACGTAGTGCGCAGCGACCTGATTAATGTCGACGTTGCAGGGAAATGCTATGCCACCGCCGAGCTGCTTCGTCATGGATTCGACGCGCTCGCAGATGTCGATTGCCTTGACGCCGGGTTTAACCTCGGTCTTAATCTGCTCGCGAACCTTTGCGGCTATCTTGCCCGCCTTGAAGTATTGCTCCTCGACGTCCATGGGGGTCGGCTACTTGTTTGGGGGCGGTGGGGAAAAAGGGTTGCTCTACTTCATGATGAGGACGGGCTTCGTGCAGGACTCGACGACGCGCCTGCTGGTGGAGCCGAGTATCCAGCCGCTTATGCCGCCGATGCCGCGGCTGCCCATTACTATGAGGTCTGCCTGGTTTTTCTCCGCCTGCTCGACGATTTTGGCACTCGGGCGTCCCTCGAGGAGTATGGCCTCGGTTGCGAGCTTGGGGTAGTGCTCCTTCAGGCCCTTCATGGCGTCGTCTTGGCTCTTCTTGTAGCTGGCGTTCATCTTATCCTGATAGTCGGCCCAGTCGGCTGGGGTCGCGACGGGGGCGTTCCCGAAGCCCTCGTCTGGGAAGATGGGGAGCGAGACTTTGGGGACGACGGTGAGGACGACGAGTTTGCCCTTGTTTGTGTTGGCCATCTCCGCCGCGGCGTCTATGGCGTGTTGGGACTGCTCGGAGCCGTCGAACGCGACCAGTATCTTCTTGAATATCATTGTCATCGTGTAGTGCCTCGGAAACGGGGCTTATAAAGGGCGTAACTCAGTTTTGACGCCCCGGGGTTTGTAGGAGCTTTAGGGCGCCGTACTTCCTCTCTATGACGCGCCACTCGTCCTCGTTGTAGAAGCTGCAGAGACCCTTGCCGTACGCCTTGGCGACCTCGACGCAGAAGCGTGTCGCCTCCTCGATGTCCTCGGGGTGGCTGGCGCCGGTGGCGCAGCCAGGGACGACTGACTCGGTGGTTATGGCGATACCGACGACGGGCTTGTCCGTGACTGTGCAGGGCTGCATTATGCTGTTTATGTGGTCGATGCCGTTGCCGTAGGGGGTTATGTCCTGTGTCGTGAGGGGGCAGACGCGTGCTATCCTGCCGGTGACTATCTCCATGATTGTTAGGAGGTCGTCGCTGACCTTGAGGAGCCAGCCTTGCTTGGCGGTGGGGGTTATCGCGAAGCCCCTCCATTTGGCTATCCTGTTGCCCTTGGTAGTGTCGACGCTGAGTATTGCGTCCATGTCGGGGGTGACCTCCTGCTCCGCGACGTCGGCGAATGTGACTGGTGAGCCCATGAATGGCACGGGCTTGTGGGGTATCGTCGGGGCGTCGGGGCAGATGTGGGTCCCTATGACCACGTCCCCGGGGAGCGCGTCGTCGTTCGCCCTCATGTCGGCGAGTTTCAGAGCTGTGGCGACCGCGGTTATGGCGCCATCGGCGTCTGAGACGAGCCCTATCATCTCGGGGCGGGCACCCACGCCTCCGAGGCGCCCGAGGATGCCGAGTGTCGGCGCATCACCCTTCGCGGCTTTACCCCGCGTGCCTGGTATCCTGACCCTGACAAAGTCGGTCTTCCCCTTCTCGCCACGCAGGGTCTTCACCGTGACGTCGTCTAGCCCCCTCGCCTTGAGGAGTGCGGCTACGTCCTTCCCCGACACCTTAGCGGAGTCGAGAAGCTCCATGGCATCGATAACCTGCTTCAACATGGATCGTAGTGGAGCCCGCGGGGGTTTATGATACTGTTGGCGCGGGCCTCAGCCTGACCGCGGAGAACCCGGCGGTGAGTATAAGGACGCCTGAGATCAGGATGAGCGAGGAGAGCGGGCCGAAGGCGGTGTAGGTGTAGCCGAGGGCGGGGTTCGCGATGATGCCGCCTATGTTCTCCGCCTCGGCGAATAGGCCCATCACCATGCCGCTCTTGCCCTTGTTCGGCAGGCTCATCAGGTGGATCATCGTGCTCGTGTCGGCGCCCGCCTGCAGCGCTCCCTGCACGGCGCCAATGAGGAAGAGGACGGGCACCCACGTGACCGCCATGAGGCCGAGGTAGGTGACGGCGAGCAGGCTGATCGACCCGACTATTATCCTCCTGCCTCCAACCCGGTCTATGAGGTCGCCGAGGAACGCCTGCGAGGCCGCAGCCGTCAAGCTCACGAGGGTCATGTAGGTACCGATCTCTGTCTCCGAGGCGTGCAGGGCGCTCTCATTAAGCAGTATGGGGAGGAAGCCGCTTCTGAACGGGAATGTGAAGAAGTAGAGTCCGCGGACGATGTAGAGGTTGATGAGGTCGGCGCTTAGGACGTCGGTTATCTTTGTCTTCGCTTGCTCGCGCTTCTCGGTTTGGGGCAGTGGTCCCATGAGTATGATCGCAACGAGACCTATCATACCAACCCCAGCGGCGGCGTAGAATGGGAGTGCGTAGCCGAGTGTCTCGGAGAAGTAGCCACCTAGGAAGGGTGCTATGGCCGAGCTTCCGCTCACCATCATCATGTATCTGCCGTAGGTATGTCCGCGGCCCGAGGCGGGTATGAGGTCGGTGAGGAGTGCTCGGGTCGGTACGCTTGAGGCGGAGGAGAGGCTGCTCATGGCGAAGGCGAGTATGAGGAAGTGGGTGAAGTCGGTTGCGAGTGGGTAGAGGACGTATATGGCGGCGGTGGAGACGGAGGCGAACGCGATCATCAGCCGCCGGTTCACCTTGTCCGCGATGGCGCCGCTGAGTGGCTCGAAGATGAGCCAGCCGAGCATCCCCGCCATGCCGAGGACTCCTATCTCGACTATGGAGACGCCCTGCCTCCTGATGAGTAGGGCGAGGATGGGGGAGACGATGCCCATCTTGAAGGAGCCGGTCATCTGGAAGACCATGAGAAGGTTCAGTAGCCGGCTCCTCGACTCGGACATACTGTATATGGAGCCGAATCGGCCCACATTTCAACGTATCTCAGGCATTCGACGGCTCAGGGCTCGCCCATGCGCTCGATGAGCCTGAGGAGGGCCTCCTTGCCGCCCGTTTGCACCCCGCTGCCGTGGCCGACGAGCACCCTGTCGAAGTCTAGGTCGGCTAGGCTCCGCACACTCGCCTCGGCGGTGTCTCGGTCCTTCGAGAACATGGGGTTGGGGCCCTTCAGCTCCGCGCCTCCGCCGTTGAGTGCGTCGCCAGCTATCAGCGTGCCGCCGTAGAGAAGGGCGACGCTCCCGAGGGTGTGGCCGGGGAGGTAGACGACGGTGAATCCGCCGACGGTCTGGCCGTCAACGAGTCTGAGGTCGACTTCGAGGCCGGTCGCCTTCTCGACCTCGTCCGCCTCGGCGTCGTGGGCGGCGATGAGGAAGGGTTGGCGCGTCGCCTTGAGTGCCTTGAGGCCGCCTATGTGGTCCCGGTGGGCGTGGGTTATGATGCAGAGATCAACCTCGGAGAACTTGTGGTCGAGGGACTCCAGCTTCTTGATGATGGTCCCCGCGGAGCCGTCGTTGAGGCCCGTGTCTATAAGGGCGAGGTCCTGCCCCTCGACTATGAAAGAGTTGACGACCGGGACGAGCCCAGCCATGCGGTGCTCGACGACGTGTACCCTCTCTTCCGCCACGGTTGAGTGAGGGGTTCTTGTGTTTAAAAAGGGGGCTACTCGTCGCGGACGATGAGGGCGAATCGGGGGTAGTCGTATCGGCGTACCTTTATGCCATTGGCTACGCCGGGCTTGAACGCGCCGGCCTTGCCCGCCTTTATCGTCTCGATGGCGTTGAGCACGTCCTCGACCACCTTCTTCTCGACCATCGACTCGTTGTGCGCCGGCATGGCGTAGTCGTAGTCGGCCTTCACCATCTTGCGGAAGCTGCTGATGAACTCGTCCATGTCGGAGTCGGGGGAGTAGATGTAGATGGGTGCGGGGTAGAATATGTCGCCTGTGAAGAGGAGGCGCTCGTTGCGCTCCAGCAGGCAAACGCTATCGGGGGTGTGGCCGGGGGTGTGTATGACCTCGAGTTTCTTGCCGCCGAGGTCTATCTCGTCTCCCTCCTTCATCCACCTCGTGACGTTGAAGGGGTCGGTGTGCCACGTCTTGGGGTCGACTTCGCGGGGGAGTGGTTTCCAGACCATCTCGCCGCTGACGTAGTTGCCGACATCGATGCCCTCCTTGGGCCTGCCCTTTGTGCGGGCGCGTGCCCACGGGTGGTCGTAGAGTGCGATCTCCTCGAATGCTGAGTTGCCGCCGGTGTGGTCGAGGTGGGCGTGAGTGTTCACTACCATGGTGGGCAGGTCGGTCAGCTCCTCGCAGAGCGCCTTTATGTCTCCGATGCCGTTGCCGGTGTCGATGAGGGCGGCGGTGTCCTCGCCTAGAACGAGGTAGCTTATGACTTCCTCGAACTGCCCGTCCTCGTAGATGGCGTATGTCTCGGGGGTTGTCTCGTAGACGCTGAACCACGGGTGAGTGGTTTCGACTTTGTCGAATCTGCTCCAGCTCTTACGAGGGAGGGACTCGTACCACTTCTTCGGCACGATGAGTCCGGGGTCTGTCTTGTTCGAGTATGCCATGGCGCGATACGGGGCGCGACGCGAATATTACCCTATCGGGAAACTAGGGGGCGCGGGCGACTATGCTGAAGCGCCCGAAGTCATACTTCTTGATCGGTATGCCCATGTCCTTCCCCTCGACGTATTTACCCTTGCCCGCCGCCACGTCCTCGACGGCCTTTAGAACCTGCTTGAGAAGCTCCTTCTCGACGTATGGCTCGTTATGGCTCGGCATCAGCCTGTCGAAGGCGTCGTAGTATGTGAGCATCTTCCGGTAGCTCTTGACGAAGGTGGGTATGTCGCCGCCGTTTAGGTAGGTGTAGATGCCTCCGGTGTAGAACATGTCACCTGTGAAGAGTAGGCGGTGGTCGCGGTCTAGGAAGCAGCACGAGTCGGGGGTGTGCCCGGGGGTGTGTATGACTTCTAGGATGCGCCCGCCGAGGTCTATCTCCTCGCCGTCCCTGAAGAAGTGGGCGACCTTGAAGGGGGGCACGACGTACTTCTCCTTCACGAAGCCCTTGGGCAGCGGCTTCCACACCATCCCCTTGGCGACTAGGTGCGCCATCTCGCTGTTCGGCAACCCCTTCTGCGCTTCGACGCTCCACGGGTGGTCGAGCATCCATATTTCCTTGAATCGGTGGTTGTCGGCGATGTGGTCGTTGTGTGCGTGGGTGTTGACGACAAAGACAGGCAGGTCCGTGATCTCGTCCACGACCTTGCCGATGTTGCCTATGCCGCAGCCGGTGTCGATGAGCGTGGCGCGCGCCCCGCCGATGACTAGGGTGCTTATCGCCTCCTCGTACTGCCCCGGCTCATAGATGATATACGTGTCCCTGCCGACGAGGTAGACCTCAAACCACTCATCGGTTACGGGGACCCGTTTCAGGTTCCTGTAGGCCGGGCGGGGGAGCTTGCTCCACCACTTGTCAGCGACCAGTACGCTTCTGTCCTCTGGAGGTAACGACATGGGGAGAAAATGCCGGCTTCGAGGTTATAGGGGTTAGCCCTTCGAGGCTACTTCTTTATCTGCTTCTCGAAGGTGATGATGGCGAAGTTATCGTACTGATGGCGCCTGATCTTCTCACCGTCGTCGACGCCCTCGGTGTACTTCTTCTCCTTACCGGCGCGGATGAGCTTCGCCTTCTCGAGCACAGTCTTGAGTACTTCCTTTGGCACCATGGGCTCGTTGTGGCTGGGCATCAAGTAGTCAAACTCGGGCATGAGCTTGACCATCTTCTCGTAGCTGGCGATGAACTGGTCTAGGTCGCCGCCGGGCAGGTACGTGTAGACGCCGCCCGTGTAGAAGATGTCGCCCGTCCAGAGCCACCGGTTCTTCTTGTCGAGGAGCGCAGCGTGGTCGTTGCTGTGGCCCGGCGTGTATATGACCTCTAGCTTCCTGCCGCCGAGGTCGATCACCTCGCCGTCCTTCATCCAGTGAGTCACCTTGTACGGCGGAACGACCCACTTCTTGGCGTCGAAGCCCTTGGGCAGCGGCTTCCAAGTCATACCGGGGCCGACCATGGGTGCCGTCTTGCTGTTCGGGTAACCCGTCTTCTCGACTTCGCGCGCCATCGGGCCGTCGTAACACCAGACCTCCTTGAACATGTAGTTCTGCGCCACGTGGTCGACGTGCGTGTGGGTGTTGACGACGTGGAGCGGCAAGTCGGTCAGCTCCTCGGCGAGCTTCTTTATGTCGCCGATGCCGTCGCCGGTGTCGATGAGGATCGCCTTCTTGTCACCCTCGACGACATAGCTCAGAGTCTCCTCGAACTGGTAGGGTTCGTAGATGGCGTACGTCTTCTCGTTCAGCTTGTAGACCTCGAACCACGGCTGGCTCGTCTTCACCCTCTCAAGCTTGGAGTAGACCTTGCGTGGGAGACTCTCCCACCAACCCTTCGGGACTATGACGTTCTCTTCCTTCGCGGACATGTCGGGGTGTACTCCACCGACGCCGGATATTACACTATCGCGCCGAAAACGGAGATAATCTATTATCCAAGCTGCCGACACGCTTATCGAAGGAAGCTTTGGAGACTGACGTCCTCGTCGTCGGCGCCGGAGTCCTAGGGCTTAGCTCCGCATACTACATGAAGAAACGCGACCCCTCGCGTAAGGTGGTCGTCGTCGAGAAGCTGAGCGGCCCCGGGCAGGGCAACAGCGCCAAGAGCGAGGGGGGGTATCGTAACCTCTTCGCAAGCGAAACAAACTACCTCCTCGCGGACTCGACCATCGACTGGTTCCACCACCTGCAGGAGGACCTCGAATATGACATTGGTATGCACGAACTCGGCTACCTCTGGCTCCTCCCCGAGGACGAGTACAGGGAGCGCCGCACGCCGTTCGACGTCGCCAAGAAGAGGGGCGCACGCATCCTCGAATACAGCAGCGAGGAGCTAAAGCAGATGATGCCCGACCTCATCACCGAGTTCGACGACAGCGAGGACTCTCAGATGATGGGGCTCGAGGACGTCGAGATGGGCGTATTCGGCCCCAACTGCGGCAGCGTTGACGTCGACAGGCTCGTCAAGGCTTACGAGGCAGAGTTCCTGAAGATCAGCGGCGAGATACACTACAACACAGATGCGACGAAGCTCCTGCATGACCCGGTTGAACCCCTCGGGATACCCGGTGAGCCATTCGTCTGGCAGGAGAGTCGCATCGCCGGCGCCGAGACGTCGAAGGGCAAGATACTCGCCGAGACGACCGTCGTCGCCTGCGGCACGTGGGCGTCGAAGATACTCGACCCGATAGGCTTCGACTGCCTGATGAGGCCGAAGAAGAGGCAGATATTCGCATTCAAGGACCCCAAACTGAGCAGGCTTCTGAACACGAAGGACTTTAACGAGGACAACAAGCTGCCCGTCACCATCCTGCCCACGGCGGGGATACTGCTGAAGGGGGAGGTTTCGGAGGAGAGCATCTGGCTCGCCTGTGCCGACAACCTCGGCCGCAAGTTCGAGCTTGAGGACGACCCCAAGCCGGAGGACGACTACTACGCCAACAACATCTACCACGCACTCGTCCAGTACCTGCCGTGCTTCGAGGATGTTCGCCCCGCGAACAGCTGGGCGGGACAGTACGCCATTAACGGCTTCGACCAGACGCCCATCGTTGAGGCTTCCCCCGGGCTCATCTACGTGGGCGCGGCGAGCGGCAGCGGCATAATGAAGAGCGACGCCCTCGGCCGCATAGTCGACGCGGTCAACGAGGAGAAGGAGTACGCCACCCTCTACGGGGGACGCGGCTTCAAGTGCAGCGACCTGAGCATCGCGAACAGGCGGGTCGAGAAAGAGACCCTAGTGGTCTAGTCGACCCGGCTCTGAGCCCCTTTTACGGTTGCCTCGTATAGCATGTAGACGGATTTTAGCGCCTTCTTGTCCGGGTCGCGTGCGGCCGGGTAGCTGGCGACTCCGAAGGCGGCGGCCTTGGGGTACTCGAACATGACCTCTATGGCGTCCGCAAGCTCCTTGGCGGTCGGTCCATTGGCGACCGGCAGCCCCGCGCCGGGGATGTCGGATGGGTCGAGGACGTCAGCGTCGACGTGTATGTATATCTTGTCGCATAGGACGCTGAGGCGCTCCATCTCCATGTCGACGGCGGGGCTGTCGCCCTTGAGGTCGTCGACTGTGATCTGGGCTATGTCGTGGCGGTCTATTGCGTCTTGCTCGTAGGGGTCGGTGTCGCGGACGGCGACCATTGTGACGTATTTGGGGGGCAGCGCTGGGTCGAGGCCGCATGTGCGGCGTAGGCGGTCGTAGCAGAGGCCGCAGCTGATAGCGACGGGCATCCCGCCGAGCATGCCGCTGTAGGTGGTCTCGGGGGTGTTGAAGTCGCCGTGGGCGTCTATCCAGACGAGTCCCACTTTGAGGGGTTTCCATCCGCCGCTGTGCTGGACGCCTGCGAGCATGCCCATGAGACCGTTGCAGTTCTGCAGGAGGCCGAGGGGGAGGACGCCATTCTTGAGTTGGGCGGAGACGGCGTCGGCGAGGTGCTTGTTGGCGAGGCCGAGGTGGTTGATCTCGCCGTACTGCTTCTCCTCGTCGGCGGTGAGCTTTGTTGCGAATACCTCCTCGACGGTACAGCCATTCTTCTTGAGTAGTTCGGGTAGTCCGCCCTGTTCGAGGGCGTCGGCCTGTATGCCTACCTCTTTGAGGCCGTATTGGCCGCTGTATGGGAACTTGTCAAGGGCGACTCGTAGGTTCTCGACCATGTATATCGGGTAGAAGGGGGTGGGGTGTGCTTAAAAAATGGTTTACGCGGCCTTCATAGTAGCGCGGGTTATGACTATGTCTTCGCGTGGCCAGTCGCTGTGTGGCGGGTGGGGGCCCGTCCTAACCTTGGCGATGGCGTCGACGACCTCTGCGCCTGCAGTTACCTTGCCGAAGACGGCGTAGCCCTGGTTGCTGGGGCTCGCGTTCAGGAAGTGGTTGTCGATGAGGTTTATGAAGAACTGGCTGGTGGCGGAGTCTGGGTCGTTTGTGCGCGCCATGGCTATGGTGCCTTTTGTGTTCTTGAGTCCGTTCTTGGCCTCGAGGCGTATGGACTGGCGGGTCTTCTTCTCTACGCCGTTGGTTGTGAATCCGCCGCCCTGTATCATGAAGTCGGGGATGACTCGGTGGAAGATTGTGCCGTCGAAGAAGCCCTCCTTGACGTATTTTACGAAGTTGTCGACGGTGGCGGGGGCTTTTGCCCTGTTGAGTTCGATCTCTATGTTGCCCTTGTTTGTCTCGAGCACAACTGTCTCTGACATGGCTGGATGAAATGACTGCTGAAAATAAGAAGGTTGGGCTTAGTACCTGCGGCCGCCGAAGCC
>DUKA01000015.1 GCA_013329615.1 Candidatus Bathyarchaeota archaeon | reverse complement strand
ATCGTCGTGGTATGACGGGTCTTGAGACCGCCATCATATTGGTGGCCTTCGTCATCACGGCTGCTGCCTTCAGCTTCGTCGTGCTGAACATGGGCTTCCTCACCGCCCAGAAGAGCCAGACCGTAATTTCGGCTGGAATGGAGGAGGCATCGAGCTCAATGCTCTGCGACGGCGAGGTTGTCGGTCGTTTCGACACAACGAACGATCGTCTAATCGAGATGACATTCTACGTCAAGCTCTCCGCAGGAAAGGAGGCTATCGACCTCAACGATGACAAGCTGCTCATCACTTACGCCAACCCCCGCCAGTCGGGTATACTCTACTCAAAGACCGTGACCAACGGCACCTCAGTCACCATCACTCAAGTTCAGGGCGACGGTGACATGCTGCTTGAGAACGGTGAGACCTTCAAGGTCTGGGCCAACTTCACTGCTTCCGCTACTCACGGTGGCCTAACCGCCCCCGACCTCTACACACAGCAGTACGAAGCGTTCCGCGTGGCCGTTAGGCCAATCACCGGCGCCGTCCTCACAATAGAGAGGGGCGTCCCCGCGGTCAACGATGAGTACCAGGTGCTCGATTAAGGAGGATGAATGTGATGAAAATGTTCAAGGATCGTCGTGGTATGACGGGTCTTGAGACCGCCATCATATTGGTGGCCTTCGTCATCACGGCTGCTGCCTTCAGCTTCGTCGTGCTGAACATGGGCTTCCTCACCGCCCAGAAGAGCCAGACCGTAATCGCCTCTGGCATGGAGGAAGCGTCCAGTTCGATGCAGTGCGACGGTGACCTGATCGCAAGCTGTGATACAACCAACCACATCGTGAACTCTGCGAAGTTCTACGTGCGCCTCAGCGAGGGCAAGAGCACGATAGACACCGGCAACACCAAGATGGTGGTAACATACACCAACAAGAGAGGCACCGCCGTGATATACAACGTTGACCGCGCAGCGGTCAGCTTCACGTGTATCGAGGGCGACACCGATAGCCTCATCGAGTCTGGTGAACGCTGGGAAGTAGTCGTCAACTTCAACACAGTCGACGGCTACTCAGAGTTCCCAGGTGCTAACGATGGCGAACCCGCGCAGTACGAGAGCTTCAGGGTCGTGTTTAAGCCCACGACGGGCTCCGCGCTAACCCTGGAGAGAAACGTACCAGCGATCAACAACGTCATCCAGATACTAGAGTAACCGGGATGGTTACTCCCCCATTTTTTTACCTTTTCCCAGATTGAAGTCCGAAGAAGTGAGATCATGATGATAAAAGATGGCAAGATCAAAGATAATGCGGTCAGCCTCCACGGCAACGGTAGTTGCGTGGGTGGCCTCGACAACTTCGATACTGTCTCCAACCATAAAAATTCCAAATATCCCAGAATGAAGGCCGCTAAGACCCTAACCAAGTGGTGATATGATGAGTGCCGACTCGGAGAAGCCAAAGGAGGAGAAACAGGTGCTTAACCTAGTCAATGAGCTCTCCAACCTTAAGCAGGACGTGACCGAGTCGAGCGCCGAGGATCCTAAAGAGGACATCTCCGCCGACATGATGGAGCTCAAGAGGCGGATGAACAAGAGCGAGGTGGAGCTCAAGGCGATGACCGATGCGATGAAGGGCACGCTGCTCGATCTCAGAACCCTCATGCAGGACGTCGACAACCCGTTCAACCTCCTCCGTAACATGGGCGTAGACAAGCTCGTCAACGGCGCCGTAGAGCAGGTGGAGGACGAGATGAACAAGGCCAAGCGCGAGGAGGCGAAGAAGAGGATGGCCGAGGAGCCCAAGGAGCCCGACAGGATCGTGGCTCTAGGCGGTCAGACGCCCGTCATGATGGGTGGGCTGCCACCTCAGATGGCTCAGCAGGCCTCAACAATCCCACCCCATATGGCTGTACCCGCGCAGATGGCACCACGCCCTGAGGCAGCCCCGATGATGACCCCGCACGCCATGATGCCGACCACAATCCAGGCCCTCCCGATGGAAGTAGTCCAGATAAAGGAGAGGATGAGCAGAAACGAAAACGTGCTCAAGGAACTCACAGTCACACTATCCACGCTCATCGACGACCTCAAGGACATAGTGGCCGACCAGCCCAAGAAGGAGGAGTCAGACGACGAGGACGCCGTGTACGATATCCCGCGCGGGAAGGCCAAGAAGCGCCCTCCGCCCCTCATCGAGGAGTACGAGGAACAAACAAACAGCGGCATCTACTACGAGGCCTTCGTGTCTCTGATAGGCGAGTACCTAGTGCTCCGATTCGGTCAGGCGCAGGCCCAGCAGATACTGATGGAAGGCCTGTACAAGGGATGGGCGTCCCCCAAGGTAGTTAGAGACGTGATAGACGCAGTCAGATCCAAGCCCAGAAAGCTGGACGAGCCAGAGCCGACCCTGGACTTTGGCACGTCGTACTTCAGCAACGTCAAGGTAGAGGATAAAATTCTCATCACCACCCTGATGAAGAACCTGGACAAGCCGATGACCCCGCAGGAGGAGCCGACTCAGCTATTCCTGCTGCTGGCCCTCGTGTCCAAGGCGAGAGATGGTGAACCCCACAGGGCGTAACTAGGATGATGACCCCCGACTCCGCCGACATGCTCACGTTTGCGAACCCAGAGCTAGATCGGAGAATCGGTGGTCTGCCCCTCCCCAGCCTCACGCTCATGGAGGGACCGAACGACTCGGGAAAGACCATCTTCACCCAGCAGATCACTTACGGGGCGCTCCAATCGAAGAAGAGCGTCATGTTCATCACTACAGAGGACACCGCCAAGGGCCTGCTCTCGAACATGGAGAGGCTGAACTGGCACATCACAGACGACTACCTCGGTGGCAACTTCAAGATTACCTCGCTGAACACCGCCGACATGAAGTGGAGCAACGAGGTGTCGAAGTACTACCTCATAGCCCTAATCAACTTCATCAAACAGAGGGCGACAAAGTACGAGATAGTAATCATCGACTCCCTGACACACCTGCTGACGCACGCCGAGCACAACGACATACTCGACTTCTTCAGTCAGTGCAGATTCGTCGTCGACAACTACGGCAAAACCTTCGTCATCACACTCCACCCGTATGCGCTCCCGCAGGACCTCATGATTAGGATCAGGTCGTTCTGCGACGGCCACGTCATTATGGAGATCAAGAACATTCGGGATAGGAATGCCCTTAGCATCAACGTTGCCAAGCTCAAGGGCGCGTCGAAGACGGTGAACCAGTTCATCACCTTCGAGGTCTCCCCCGCATACGGGATCAAAATACTGCCGTTCTCGGCCACGAAGGGATGACCTAGATGGGGGCACTCGAACAAATACAGGCGGAGGTCATCATCCCGCCGGTCTACGACAAGGAGGAGTTCATCCAGAGGCTCAGCAGGGTCAAGGGATTCAACAGCACCTGGGATACACGCTTCCGGAACAACCCCCACATGCTCGACTACCTAAACTACTTCATGTCGACCACGGTAGAGTACCCCGTCTTAACCGAGACCCTGTCGAAGGACATGTCGGAGAACAAGTCCCCGAACTACCTCTACCCCGTCGGAGACCCAATCTACATACATGTCTGCACGAACAAACAGACGAAGAGTGTACTATACAAGGCAATAGAACCTCGACTCTACCTGCACAGGGACCTGATTCTCGGCGAGATAGAGAAGAGGATCGCCCTCGCAATCGACGACACGGTGACATTCAGCACGATCGAGGAGAAGACGGAGTACATCTACTCGATCCTAAAAAACATGACCAAGCTCGAGAACCGCGAGATGACCCTCGATGATGTGAAGGCGCAGATAAAACCCGACGAAGGTAAGAGGGGGCCCTTCGGCCTCGGAGGCATCGGGAAGCAGGGAGGCCACATCAAGGTCGACCAGATAATCTACGATAAGCTAAGATACGAGGTATACTGCGAAAAGGTTGGCTCAAGCATCCTTGAGCCGTATATCAGGGACATCTACATCGAGGACATCCACTGTAGCGGCGTTGGTCCCATCTACATCAGTCACAAGATATTCGGGACACTCGAGACGTCGATAATGTTGGAGAACGGGGAGGACCTAGATCGTTTCGCCCTGAAGCTCAGTGAGATCGTCGGCAAACCGGCGAGCCACAGGGACCCCATCATCGACGCCAAGATGCCTGATGGGTCACGTCTCAACCTTGTATTCGGTGAGGACGTTAGTACCCGAGGAAGCAACTTCACTATACGTAAGTTTGCGAAGAACCCGCTGAGCATCATCGAGGTAATAGCGTCCGGTACGATGAGCTCGCTCGTCGCGGCCTATATTTGGATACTGCTCGATGAGCGTATGAGTCTCTGGATCTGTGGTGAGACGGCTAGCGGTAAGACGACGACCCTCTCCGCGATCACGCCGTTCATCAGGGCTACTGATAAGATCGTCACCATTGAGGAAGTTCCTGAGGTTCACTGCCCGCACAAGAACTGGATCAGGGAGGTGGTCCGTGACTCTTCTAACGCGACGAGCGAGGTCCAGGGTGCGGTTAGCATGTTCCAGCTGCTCAAGGCGGCTCTGCGTCAACGCCCCAACTACATCATCGTGGGTGAGGTTCGTGGTCAGGAGGGCATGGTCGCGTTCCAAGCCATGCAGACCGGACACGCCAGCATGGCGACGTTCCACGCGGCGAGCATCAGCAAACTAGTCCAGAGGCTAACAAACAGCCCCATTAGTGTCCCCAAGACGCACGTGGACAACCTCAACGCGGCGCTCTTCCAATCGGCCGTCCACGATCCCAAGACGGGACGGTACAAGCGCCGCGTCCTCGGCATAAATGAGATACTCGGATACGAGCCCGCCGACGAGGTGTTCAACTTCGTCGAGGTCTTCAGTTACAACGCAGCCTACGATGTATTCGAGTTCAGGGGCCTCGGCACGAGCTTCCTCCTCGACTCCAAGATCGCCATAATGCGCGGCTACCAGGGCACCGAGGTCAAGAAGATATACGTAGAGATGTACAAGCGCGCCGAGATCCTCGAGTTCCTCCTCGCATTAGGCATCAAGGGATACCAAGAGGTCACCGAGGCTATCCAATGGGTGCAGAACGTCGGCGTCGATGCCGCGCATAACAGGTACAAGCGCCTGTGCCTGACGAAGTTTGGCTACGAGATAGAGCAGAAGATAGCTCAGAAGGTGGGGAAGCCTCCATGAAGCGAGAGAATGCCGTCCAGAACCTGAGCCAAGGAGACAAGGTAGACTTCGAGTTCCCCTTCTTCATGCTCTACCTCCGGGCGATCTCATCGATCAGCCTTCAGAGGCTCGAGATGCTCAGGATAGCCTCGGAGAAGAGCATATTCGAGTTCATAGGGAAGTACCTGCAAAAGATACTGTTCCTATCTTCCCAGTGGAGATACCCGCAGCAGGACGCGTCGTCGATCATCGCCGAGAAGGCGCCGACGCCCGAGTTCAGGGTATTCCTCGAGAAGTTCTCACAGTCCATAGGCAGCGGCGAGCCTCTGAACGACTTCGTCGACAGACATTACAAGAACTGGTTCGCCCAATACATGGCGAGCAGGGAGCAGGCGTTGAACCGGTTGAAGACGCTCTCGGACGCCTACCTTCCAATGCTGTCAGTTACGCTCTTCCTCACGACGACTATGCTCGTCTCCAGCATATTCTACGACGCCAACACGATGATCACGCTGACAATAGTGACGGTCATCTGTATATCGTTCTTCCTCTACCTGATTTCCTGGATGATCTACAAGAACGCCAAGCCAGAGGCCGTTCTTCTGGGTGGGCAGGTGGAGAAGCCTGTTGCACGTCGGAGAGTGGAGAACCTCGGCGTCATCGGCGTAATAGTAGCGTTGGTGAGTTTCTTCATCCCCTTCGAGCTGCTTCTACCCGTCCAAGTTGATGGTTTCATGGCACATGTGACGCTTGCTGGCATCATCATTTTGATACCCGGTTACCTTGGCAGAAAATACATCAAATTGGTACACGCGCGAGAGGAAGTCTACCCCAACTATTTTAGATACATGAGTTCTAACCTCGGCGTAAGCATACCCCTCGTCGAGATCGCGAAGAGCGCAGTCGAGATAGACTTCGGCGTCATGAACAAGGCGATCCGCAGCCTATATAACAAGCTGGAGATGAGGGTCGAGCCGAAGGTGGCGTGGTGGAGCTTTGAGACGGAGCTTGACAGCGAGCTGATCCGGCGCATCAATCTCATCCTGACCGACACGATTGCGACCGGTGGAGACGTGCAGAGAGCAGGCAAATTCATCGAGGAGTTCTACCACAACTACTCCACTCTCAGGCGTACGAGGTACACGGCGGTCGGTTACCACGTGGGCATCGTCGTGCCCCTCTACGCCGTTATGGGGGGCCTCTTCGGGATACTCGACGGCTTCTTCGCCAGCCTGACGACCTTCCTCGGCAGGATACAGGGATACGTCCCCTTCCTCTCACCGCCGTCGACGGAGTTCATGAGGTTCTTCTTCATATTCAGCCTCTGCCTCTTCGCGCTGAACAACGTCTTCTCCATATACAACATGGAGGGGGATTCGAGGTTCACGATAATGTACTTCCTCGGCATCCAGGTGACGGCGGGGGGCATCATATACCTGATAACTAGCACGATGGTCGCCGGCCTCCTCGGTGGGGTGACGGTGCTCTAGGAGCGTGATATTGTTGAGTAATACCCTGTCTGAATACTTCAAACCGGGAAAGGCCATCGTACTGGTGGCCGTTCTTCTCCTCGCCTCGATGGGGTTGCAGATATACGTGTTGCCCCAGGTTCTCAAACCAACCATCAGCGGCGAGGTGGTTGAGGGCACTGTCGTTGGCGTTGTGCTGATATTCAGCTATACTCTGACGACTCTCGGCTTCCTATTCCTCATGATGGAGTACTTCGGCATGAAGAACAGGGTTAAGAGCTACGTCAAGCTGACACAGGGGATGCTACCCTCCGAGGCATTGGAGGGCAAGAAGATCGTGGACCCGGAGACCCTGCTCGTCGAACTGCCCAAGGTGGAGAAACCTATGAAGAAGGGGCTCTTTGCCGGGCTAATGGGCGGCAAGAAGGATCAGAAGATCGAGACGAAGGTGAAGGAGCCTAAGCCCAAGGACAAGTTCGGGCTCCCGAGCATCTTCAAGGGCAAACCCAAGGCTGAAAAAGCCCCGATCAAGGAGCCGAAGCCCAAGGGGAAGTTCAGCCTATCGAGCCTCTTCAAGCGTGATGCCAAGCCGAAGGAGGAGAAGGCGAAGGAGCCCAAACCCAGCTTCCTATCCAGACTCAAGCCGAAGAAGAAGGCTGAACCCGTGGTTGAGGAGCATGTTATAAAGAAGATATCAGTCGAAGCTCTACCGCTCTCCTCCGATAAGCCGGCGCAGATAGTCGAGTTGATGAAGACCTCGGAAATAATCATCCAGAAACCAGTAGAGTCGGTCACACCGACCCCTATTGCAGCTCCGATATCGATGTCTGTCAGAGAGAAACAGGTCACAGCCATAGCCGACCTGCTAGGAGGCATGAACACGCTCCCCAAGCCGAAGGACGAGGTCACGGCACAATTTGAGAAGCTTAAACCAATCGGTTTGATGCCTGAGGTTAAGAAGGAGGGTGGTGAACCCGCCGCGGCTCAACCCATGAAAGAGGAGAAACCCGCCATCACGGAGATCAAAGAGGAGTCTAAGAAGGCGGCTGATCTGCTCAAGGCTGCGGCGGAGGCGCACGACGGAAACGATGCCGCCAAGTACAAGACGACGGGCGTAAAACTGCCAACCGCGAAGCCCGAAAAACTGGCCCTAACCCTGCCCCCCATAACGATACCCAATGAACCAGAACCCACAATCACAGTCGAGGACAGCGAGTTTCTAAAGGTCCTCACCGACCTCCGCAGCGTCGTCGACGAGATGAAATCGAAGAAGGTCAGCCGAGCGTAACTCTTCTTCTTTCTTCAAGTAGATCTTGACATGTGTGCCACGTTACAAACTGGCAGTAGAACAACTTCCTAGATGTGCCATAGACGACATGTTAGACGATACTTTGGAAAAACGAACATATTTTTGGTGACCATTTCTCATACTCGGTTAAAATACCCCCTGTACCAGATACTGTCTATTCACTCTATTTATTCATACGTAATCTATATTATGCTAGTGACTAAACCACCCCTCCTCACACTTAATCCATATTATACTCTCGAGCATAATTCGTGACCTTATTATGGGTTAATGTTCCTATCTTCTTTATTAATAATGTTGACCGCCTTGACTCCTTGAAGGAGGTCGTAGGTGGCCGTGAGCTTCGACGAGAGAGTCGACGTAGTAGATTTAATCCTAAAAGTCCTGAAAGATCACGAAAAGAGTCTCGACACCCTCGTCTCACAGCTCGGGGAGACTCTGAATCAGCCTCAGGCCGCCGGGACGATCCAGGTTCAGGGGTACAATAAGTACAAGGTCGTGCTCCGCCGTTGGTTCGAGTTCCGGGACAGGTGTCTCAAGTCTGATCTCATCGCCTTCGACATGGTCGGCGATAAGTTCCATGTCTCCTCCGTCAAGAACGGCAGCTTCTACACCTACTCCGAGACCATACCAGAGGTCACCATCAAGATGGAGAAGGACGGCGACAAGGTACTCATCGAGGGCGGCGAGTTCATGTCCCACGAGGATCCGTCCTATGTCTTCAACGGGAAGCTCCAGTGCGGCCTTGGGGTGAACACGAGGAGGACCAAGGTCGACATGCCGAACGGCGACACCGTCCACAAGATCATCTATGATGTGGACCCCGAGGAAGCCCGCGTGTGGCTGTCGGACGAATTGAAGACCGAGAAGAAGTCGATAGTCTACGGCGGAATAGAACTCTAGACTATCTTTAAAAAAAGGGTAGACTGGTTTTTAGCGCCAGTTCCTTATCTCGGGAACACGCTCACTCTCGACGAGCTCCTTCGCCTTGTTGAAGTAGCGAAGAACGTTCGTGCCCTTCTCAGTGAGCTTGTACGCCTTCTTCGTTCTCCTGTCACCGTCCTCGGTGGTGTGCTCGACGATGAGCTCCTGGTTTGTGAGCGACTTCAATACTTGTTGAAGGGGCTTCCAGGAGAGGTTGGCGCCGTACATGATACGCGTCGGTATGACCACACCACCGTTGATCTCCTCGAGTATGTCTATATAGATCTCAAGCTTCGAACGTCTATTCGTCATTCAATCATTCCACTCCACTGCCTCTTTCCTGCCCGTACTTTCACGAAAGAACCCGCACATCCAGCCGGTTTAAGCAGTTGTCAAGTGGCGTTTGTTACACACACGTATCCCGGACACAGATTCATACGATTGGATCTCGAAGAGGTGTTGATCTACCCTGTTTTCGGCTTCCCGCTCATCTGTGTCGCGGCTCCATAAACTATCTAAATATTTCCGGTTGGTTGGTTCTCTGAATCATGTCGTCCTCCCAGGTCTCCGAGGGGATAGTCCTAATAGGGATCGTTGTCGCCGCCTCGATGCTATCTCAGGTGTTCATAACGACGATGACGAACATCCAGCGGAGCTCCGTTGAGACCTCAAAGTATCTTAGCGACAGGATCAAGACCAGCGTCAAGGTCGTTTACGCCGTGAACACCACGACCGGGCTAAAATTGTGGGTGAAGAACGTTGGGAGCACATCGATTGGTGAGGGTGAGCTCCGGATGGCGAACGTATTCTTCGGGAGGGAGTTGACGTGTTACACCTACGCCGCCTCCGGGGTGGGGTGGAACTACACTCTATTGAACGGCGCGGCGGCTTGGACGCCGAACGCGACGCTCGAGGTCACACTGACGCCCTCCTCGGTCCCTGACGAGGGGCAGTACTATCTCTCCTTCATCACCCATAACGGCGTAAAGTCCGAGTACTCGATAAGCATCGGTGGCTAGCCTTGGGCTACTCTACGATAATCGCGGCCGCCTTCGCGGCAATAATCATGCTGACCGGCCTAGCCACCATCCTGACGACCGGGATAACGAGCATGGACACGATAACGAGCTCCATCTCCGAGCAGGTGGCGACCGCCGAGGAGAAGCTCGGCGAAGAGTGCACACTTGGGAAGATCGTCGGTGTCGACTCGCATACCTATCGAGTAAACGTCACGAACACCGGCGACTCGCTGCTCTCCGTCGGGGACCTGTCGAAGATAGACATACTAGCCATCTATGAGGACGCCTTCGGCCAGGCCACGAGGTGGATAGCGTACGATCAGAATGGCTCAGGTGAATACTGGAGAGTAAGGGGCGTCTACTTCGACGGCGGGGCGGAGATAACCAACCCCACAAGCTTCGGCGCCAGCGACTACGGCATCTGGGATCCAATGGAGACCATGGAGGTGGAGGTCCACCTCAACGCAACGGTCACCGAGTTCGAGTCTATCCTCATAACGCTCCCCGGCGGATTCAGGGCGATACAGTCCAGCTCAGTGACGAGCAACTGGGGCGAAGCAGTGGTGCTGTCAGGTCAACTGAGTCTTACAGTCTACCACGGCCTCACAGGGACTCCGAAGAACATCCAACTTACGCCGCAGACGCAGGTAACAGGGACGTACTGGGTCTCAAACATCAACACAACGAGCTTCCGGATCAACCTCTCCCATAAACCTGGGATAAACACGCCCTTCTTCTGGTACTGCCAGAGGTAACGCCCCGAAACTCTGGTGAGAAACACCGTTTTTAGAGGCTTCCTCCATTGCTACACGCCGATTATATAGATGAGGATCGAGACTGCGTGAAAACTCGACTCACACAGACATACACAGACAAACCCCGTAACCAAATAACCACCACAAACCCAAGCACTAACACACCGATGAAAACGACTCCATCAGACCCCTGACACCAACCATACTCAACACCCTCCTCAAATCATACACCAGCATAGAAAACCCGACCTCCCCAGCCACCCTCCCAAGGCCCCTCAGAAGCAGGTACCTCTGATTGAAGGCCCGCTTCACCGAGCCGAAAACGTGCTCCACCGTCCCCTTACGGGCATCAAGCACCCAGGGCTCAGCCCTCAACCTCTCCTCCATCTCCACGAGAAGGCCCTCCTCGCCCCACCTGTACAGGACACGCCCCGACCTGTTCCGCGTGCACTCCACCATGAAGTGCGGACAAGAGAAACAGGCACCCGACCTGTACGCCCTCCTCACCCTCCCACCCACCTCAACCACGCCACGAAGCACCAGCACCTTCCCCGCCGGGCACACGTACACATCGCACCCCTCGTCGTAGAGGAACCTGTCGCCGTGGAACCCACTCGTCGGCACGCCAGACCGGGCCCCGCGACCCCTCCCGTAGCCGTCGGGCCTCGGCACGTAAGGCGTGACCCCAGCGTCGAGGCACCGCACCACCACCTGAGGCGTCGAAGAAACCCTTGTCGGCCACCACCCTGAGGCCCTCGACCCCCAGAGCCTCCTTCGCCGCCACGGCGAGTGGGCTGAGGGCGTGGGCGTCCGAGGCACTTCTCGAGACATCGTACTCCACGACGAGGTGGCTCCCGGTGTCCACCGCGGCGTGGGCGTTGTAGCAGGGTTCGAGCCTCCCACGGTTCTTCATCAGCCGGCAGTCGGGGTCCGTGAGGCTAACCTCCCTCTCCCCCGACCCCTCGAGGCGCCTCAGCAGAGAGGCGGATTCCCCCCCTCCTCCGCAGCCTGCCGAGCCTCTCCCTGAGGCGATCCGCCTCCCCACCCGCGTCCTCCTCCTGGTCCGCCTCGTCGAGGGCCTCCAGGTACCTCGCCGCCGCCTCGTCCATCCGCTTGATGTTCATCCCCAGGGTCTCCCTCCTCAGGTTCCGCTCCCTCGAGTTCACGGCCTTGAGCTTCACGCCGTCCACCGTGACGAGGTCCCCGCCCACCAGCCCCATGCCGATGAGGAGCTTGACGAGCTCCCCGAAGACGGCTTTGACGACGCCGGCGTTCTCCCTTCGGAAGGCCGCTATGGTCCAGTGGTCGGGGACGAGTCCCTTCATCAGCCAGATCGCCTCGAGGTTCCTACCGCACTCCCTCTCCAGCTTCCTGCTGGAGCGGACCTGGTTGAGGTATCCCCAGACGTAGAGTTTGAGCATGTCTGCGGGGTCGTAGGGTGGCCTCCCCTCGGCGGTGGGCTGCGTGTGGGTGAAGCCGAGGCGCGCGACTGGCAGGCCGAGCGTCTCCCCGAGCACTTGAAGCAAGAGTTCTTGAGGATAGCAGTTCAGAGAAAAGGCAACGAAATTCATGTGAAATTGCTGAAGGGCGACGAGTTCTAGGGAGAGGTTACTTATGCGATTCTATATACTCGTGGAGGTTCGCCGCCAGCGTGAAGCTGTCTCCACCGTCAACACTCTTGTAGATTAGTAGATCGGAGGCGCTGGCGTACACTATTTCATCGCCAAGACGATACTAGGCAACCTCTTGAGGGACTTCCCCGAGGAGACCAGACAAGCGCTCCAACAGATCAGAGAGTAACCCCATACCCAGAGAAAGCACCCGCCGCAGAAGGGCGGCTAACCCGACGCAGCCGCCGCCTCCACACCCCGCCCACACATCGCCTTATCTACCTCGCCGAGGAACCCAGCCACCGTAAAAGGCTTAGACACATAACCATCCGCCCCAGCCTCGGAGGCGAGGCGCCTATCGACCTCCCTGTTCAGGACAGACATCATCACCACCGCCACACCCCCCGTAGACGCGCGCCCCTTCAGCAGTCTGCACACCTCAAGCCCACTCAGCCGAGGCAACACCAAATCCAGAACCACCAAGTCGGGCCTACACCGATCAGCTACCACAAGCGCCTCCTCCCCCGAGGAGGACGTGAAGACCTCGAAGCCGTTTCCCGTCAATATGGCCTTAACTAGGCCCCGGATATCCTCCTCGTCGTCGACCACGAGCGCCTTCAACCCAACCATATAGACCCACCAAACGTTAACCTAGCCGCTGGACCCGGCTCAGCTGCGCCTCGACCTTCTCGAGCAGCGCCTTCATCGTGAACGGCTTCCCCAGGTAGGCATCCGCCTTAACCCCATCCTCAAGCATCATGTCGACCTCCGCCCCGAGCGCCGTGAACACGACGACGGGGACCCCGCACGTCTCGGGGCTCCGCTTCAGCTTCCTGCAGACCTCGAGGCCGCTGACGCCGGGCAGCACCACGTCGAGTAGCACGAGGTCGGGCCTCTCCTCTTCGACGAGCCGAAGCGCCTCCTCACCAGACGTGGCGGTGGCTACAGTATACCCACCCGACTCCAGCATGTCCCTGGCTAACTCGAGGACATCCCGCTCATCCTCCACGACCAGAATCCTGGGCTTCATGGCTGGGCCTCCGGAATCGTGAAACTGAACGTGGACCCCTTCCCAAGGCCCCCGGACTCGGCCCAGATGCGGCCCCCATGCAGCTCCACTATGCCCTTGCAGATGTTGAGGCCTAGGCCGGTGCCCTCCCGGTTACCCTCGACGTGAATCCCTGGGAAGGGTTTGAAGAGCTTGGGGAGGTCCTCCGGGGGTATGCCGACGCCTTCATCTCTCACGCTGAAAAGCACCTCGCCGCCCCTCTCCTCGACGAGTAACTGGATCGCTGAGCCCTCCGGGGAGAACTTGGAGGCGTTCCCAACGAGATTCGCCAGCACCTGGATGAGGCGGTCCCGATCCGCATCCACCACCCCGCCGAAGCCGTCGCTCACCTCAAGCGTCTGCCGCCGATGTATGAGCCTTGGCGTCGCCTCCCGAGCTAGGTCCACCAGCAGCTCCCTCGTAGTGGTGGGTGTCTTGGACATCTTCATTCTGCCCTCCTCGATCCTCTGGGTGTCGAGGAGGTCGTCGGTGAGCCTCGTAAGCCTCTCCGCGTTCCTCTGGACCGCGTCGAAGTAGACCTGAAGCTTCGACGTGTCCTCGGCTTCTAGGGCGCCCTGTATGAGCTCCGTGTAGCCCATTATGCTCGTTAGTGGGGTCCTTATCTCGTGGGTGGCGGTGGAGAGGAAGCGCGTCTTTACTGTGGCGAGCATCCGCGCCTGCTCAGCGGCGGCCTCCTCCCTCAGCATCCTCTCCTGCGTCAGCTGCTTCTCTTCGGCGAGTCTGATCCTCTCCAGGGTCCCCGAGACGTGTAGGGCGAGTGTCTCCGCCAGCCTCTGGTCGTCGTGTGTAAACGCGTATCCCCGAGTCGACTCGAGGTTGATGACCCCCACGGCCTCGCCGCGGACCCTGAGGGGCACCACGAGCTCCGAATGCGCATCCAAGCTCCCCTTTACGAAGTCGGGGTCCCCGCCGGTGTCCCCGACGCGAATCGTGTGATCCTCCCTGACCGCCTTAACTGTCAGCCCCCGCCCGCTCAGGGGGAGACGCGGAGCCGACTTGGGTCTATGTGAGACGAGTTCGCTGCCCTCCACG
>DUKA01000009.1 GCA_013329615.1 Candidatus Bathyarchaeota archaeon | reverse complement strand
TCCTCAACCCCAGCTTCCAGGCGATGTTCGCAGACATGGTGCCGCGGGAGAAGAGGGGGAGGATGATCGCAGCCGTTGGCGGTGGTGGCGTCTGGTTCATGGGCGGGGCCTGGGGCACGGGCGTGATAGCGATGCTCAGCATGACGGCGGGGAGCCTGCTCAGCGGTTACGTCTACAGGTACAACAACTCGCTCCCGTGGATGCTGCTGAGTGTCAGCGTCGTCATACTGGGTGTGCTCTTCATCACCCAGATCAAGGAGTCCGACAAGGTAGAGGACTAGGCGAGGGTGAGGGCGGCGGCGTAAGCCCCGTTCTCCGCCTCTATCAGGTTGTCCGCCGACCCGACGACGACGACGTCCCCCTTTTGTGGTCTGAAATTCTGTATGAATGAGAGAAGAGGCTCCGAGGGACCGCCTTCCATTCCGGGTATGGACGCCGACCCCTGCTTAAACACTATCGTGGTCGCCCCTCTAGCACCCGCGATAAGCGCAGCGTCCCTCTGCTCAAGCCCGAAGCGGACACCGTGGGCTCCCCCCTTTACGAGTAGGGCGAAATTCATTGAACCAACCATATCCCCGGTCGCGGGGGCTTCTCCCCCTGTCGCGATGACTGAGTGCACATCTCTGAGGAGCCCTTCCCCCTTCTTTGAGATGGAGACGCCGCGTGTAGAGACCTCAATCAAGCCCTCGTCGCTCAGGCGCCTTATCAGCGTCCTGACGACGCCCTCCCCCACCCCGAGCCTTTCCCCGAGCGACGCCCTGCCGATCCAGCCTCCGGATACAGTTTCGAGGGCCCTAAGCACCTGTGCCTCGCCGTAGGAGGGGGATCGTCCCGGCGCCGTCTTCTCGGCGATGCGCCTCAGGAGGGGTTTGAAGCTCATCTCTGATCAGTTTGCGTCCTTCGGGCTTAAGGCTTCGCAACCCATATATCGCTGGATGGATAATCCAGCCATCATGAACACCCGGCAGATCGCCCTAACCGCTATAATGTCGGCGCTCGCAATAGTCGTCGCCTACAGCAGGGGACTCGCCGCCACGAGCCTACCCGGTGTCTTCGAGTTCATGACGGTGTTGATATTCATCTCGGGTTTCTGCTTTGGCGGCCTAGTGGGTGGCAGCGTGGGGGTGATCAGCCTGACCATCTACATGCTCATCCCGTATCCCATGGCCCACCCGGCGGCGTGGCTCTACACAACCTCACCCATACTGCTTGTCGTCATGGCCGCCCTCGGCGCCCTGTTTGGCATCGCCGGCGCCTACTCCACCCGCTTTCTCAAGCCCGAAGGCTGGGGCAGGTTCAGTCTCGCCCTCGCCGCTATCGGCTTCACCTTGACATTCACATACGATGTACTATCGAGTCTTGGCTTCGCCCTCGCCTACCCCGCCTTCACCGACCCGATACAAGCCGTCTACCTCACCTTCGTCCCCCTCTACTACCCGTGGCCGCCCATCATCCACACCGCTACCAACACCGTCATCTTCGCCGTCGTCGCCCCTCCCCTCATACAGGCCGTCAACAAGCTCCCGGAAGTGTTGAATAGCCGAGACACCAAGCAGAAAACGGCGCGAGCTTGATCGAATACTACCCAGCCCCGGACATCAGGAAAAGGATCGACGAGATCATAGAGCTACTCAGGTTCGACCACGTCAAGCCGGGGAACGTCTACTGCGTAAGGAGCAGGGGCAGCCAGTCTAAGCGCATTATAGCCCGAATACACGGCCTCGGAAGGATATGGCAGCAGGCCATGGGCATCGAGGCGACCTACATAATAGAGGTCATCTCGGAGCAGTTCGACCCCCTGAGCCGAGACGGGCAGGACCGCGTCCTCGTCCACGAACTCATGCACATCCCACACGGCTTCCAGGGCGGCTTCCGCCACCACAAGAACTTCGTGACCCGCGAAAACGTCGACGTCTGGTTCAAAAGGCTGCAGGAGAAGCGTAAGGAGCTGGGGCTCAGAAAGGGTTAAGCGCGGCGCCTCTCTGAGCCGTTCTCGGATGTTCCCCAGCCCACAAAAACACACGGTTTCGACACCATCGACGCTGCGCGAGTTCATAGAGGGACTCGGCGCCGAGGTCAGCTATGCATATGAACAGCGCGTCGTTGTCGTCACGGTGAATGGCGAGCACATCTGGCCCTCCGTCGAGTTACACCCCGGGGACGTCGTCGACATATTCCCCATAATCACGGGCGGCTAACCCGTGACCCTGACGACGATCCTTTCACCCTGCTTGTTGAAGGCAGCCACATCGCCAAGCCTGTACGGATAAGCCATCAACATGCTGAAGCGCCCGTACATGTGGTTCACGTCCGCCGTCGAGAGCCGAAGCCCCCCAGAGGGGTGGCTGTGGATTGTGCCGACTATGGAGAAGTCTATGGGGAGCATGTGTATGGGGTAGCTGGCGGAGACGCTGTCTGTCGTCGCGTACGGCGGGAAGAGGTAGTCCGTCAGGGTGATGGATTCCTTGGTGACCTTTCCCCTGAGCATGAGCAGCGACTCGTTCGGGTGCTTCTCACGCGCGAAGGAGAGCATCTCCTCAAGCAGCCCACGCTCGATGAGTATCTCCATGGTGCATGACCCCGCCCCCGGCCTTAAGGCGATTACCCTAAAAACCCATGAAACCCCAGATACCCCGGTGAGACTTCTGAGCTGCATCGACAAGATACTGTACCGAAGGAGCATCCGACGCTACAAGAAGACGCCCGTCCCCGAGGGCGTGAAGGCGAAGATACTCGAGGCGGGGCGCCTCGCGCCGAGCGCCGCGAACAGGCAGCCGTGGCACTTCATAATCTGCGACGACGCCGCCTCAAAGGAGAAACTCTCCAAAGGCAGGTGGAGTGGATTCATCAAGGACTCCGCCTTCGCCATCATCGGCGTTTCCCTCCCCTTCGACGACACGAGCAGGAAATTCGGCGTAATAGACACCACAATAGCCCTGCAGAACATGGTCCTCGCAGCCGAAGTACAGGGCGTAGGCACCTGTTGGGTCGGTGACTACCGGGAGGATGAGGTCAAGAAGGAGTTCGGCATCCCCGCCGAGGCCACAGTCGTCTGCATCGTCACCTTCGGCCTTCCCGACGAGAAACCCGGCAGCCCGCGCAAGTCGAAGCCACTGGCTCAGATGGTCCACGTGGAGAAGTGGTGAAGAAAATATGGAAGCGATGGAAGCGATACTCGGTAGAAGAAGCATAAGAAAGTACACGGGGGAACCTGTGTCCGACGATCAGGTGAAGCGCCTCCTCGAGGCAGCCATGGCGGCGCCGTCCGCACACAACAGGCAGCCCTGGCACTACGTCGTCATCAGGGACAAGGTCACTCTCCTCGAAATACCAAAATTCCACAACTACTCGAAGATGCTCGAACAGGCAGCCCTTGCCATAGTGGTCTGCGGCGATCTCGACCTCGAAGCCGGCACAGGCTTCTGGGTTCAGGACTGCGCCGCCTCGACGCAGAACATACTTCTCGCGGCGAAAGCAACGGGCCTCGGCGCCGTCTGGCTAGGCGCCTACCCCAACGGGGGTTTGGTCAAGGGACTAAAGGCGCTCCTCAAATTACCAGAGAAAATAGTGCCGTTCTGCATCATATCCGTGGGGCACCCATCGGAGGAAAAGACTCCGGGCAACAGGTACGACGAGAAACGGGTGCACAAAAACAAGTGGTAAATCCATAAACCTTATCCCTACACCCTCCTTTTGCAATTTTTATACGAAAATCTTAAAACTATCATAGATTAATTGCATAACGGTAAGTGTCATGAGTTTGAAAAAATTCGTACCCCTATTATTCATAATCGGGATACTCCTCGCCGTACCCGCACAGGTACAGGCGAGACCAAATAGGAATACAACAAGCATAATGATCGATGATGTCGTCGTACACGACTACGACGGCGACGGCGTAAAGGACGACGCCAAGATACTAGGCACACTCACGCTCGCCTCGGACAAACCCAAGACGAACATACGCTGCGTCATAGCCTATTATCTAACGTACGTTTCCGACGGGACCTACGACGGTCCGATGACCTACGGGACGAGCTGGGTCTTCTACAAGACATACACCGGCTTCAGCTCCGCGCCCGAGGGAACGGACAACGCGTTCGAATATTGTATCGACAACCTGCCGTACCCTGGATGGTACTCCATCCGCGCCGGGTCGAGGGTCAAGGGGCAGCTGGCGATCAGTGAGGCCTTCCTCTTCGACCCACCGGGTGGTGGACCGGGCCCAATAGGCAGGTAGATGTTGAACAATCCGGCCCAGCCGGAGGAAACAGACTCTAATGGTTGACCACTCGGATCTCAGAATACTGACTGCGCTCGGCAGGGACCCGCTGGGCACCGTCCAAGACATAGGGCGGAGCACCGGGATGACGTCGGCGACGGTATCCATTAGGTTGAAGAAACTCCGCCAGACCGGAGCACTGTTCTCGGTCTCAGCGCAGCTCACGTATCCCACACTCGGCCTCGAGCCAGTGGTCACATTCATCGAGGCGCCCTTCAAATCCCTCGCCAAGATCGAGACTCTGCTCGACAGGCACCCCTACACCCGCTACCGTGTGCGATGCATCGGCTACTATAACGGCCTATACGGGCTCTTCGCCGTGCCCGAGGGGACGCTCACCACACTACGCGACTTCCTCGACGAGCTGAAAGGCGGCGTTATCACCGACTACCGGCTCGATACGCCCACGAATGGTTGGTCCTACTCCGAGATCGACTACGACCTTTACGACATGGCGCAGGATCAGTGGGGTTTCAACTGGGCGAAGTTGGAGTCCTCACTTGAGGGTGTGGACACGACTCCCCCACAGGCGAAGACTAGGTCTTCACTGATCAGGCGCCTTGACGTCAAGGACCTCCGCATACTAGAGCAGCTGACAATCGACGCGAGGAGAAAGGGGAAGCGGATAGCCGCCGACATTGGCATTACGCCCTACCACCTGACGAGGAGGATGCAGTTCCTCAACGAGAACCGGGTGGTTGACAGCTACCGCGTCATCGTGGATAAGGGTGTGAGCAGGCTCGTTACAATGTTCATGTTTCTCTGCCACTGCGACGCCGGGGAGACCCGGCGCTTCACATCCGCCTTCAAGTCCCTGCCCTTCCAGTCGACGCTGATACCCACGCACCAGGGCTTCTTCGTGCAGGCATCCATACCCCCGCTCGACCTGCCAATATTGGGCTCCATCCTCCAGCAGCGCTGCGAGAAGATAGAGAGCCTGTGGTCGGACTATCGGAGCAGTATGAGGTACTACTTCTGGCCCGGCGCCTACAAGGATGGCACGTGGGACGACTCACACGAGTTCATGGTGGAAAAGGTGCTAGGAGGCGCCGACTAGATGCAGGAACTAAAAATCATGCAGCCCGTAGAGCAGAGTCTCGACAGCATGATACGCGTCTTGCACATTGATGACGAGGCGGACCAGCTCAGTTTCACGAAGCAGATTCTGGAGAGCCTCGATCACTGCATGAAGGTTGAGTCGGTCATCAGGGCCGAGGACGCCATCGAGCTGGTCACGAAAGGGGCGTACGACTGCGTTGTTTCCGACTACCAGATGCCAATCGTCGACGGCTTAGAACTTGCGCGCCGCATAAAGGACATCATCGACATCCCACTCATAATATACACGGGGAGGGGGAGCGAGGAGGTAGCCCGCAAGGCGTTCGAGGCAAGGGCAGATGACTACGTCCAGAAGGAGATCGAGCCGGCGCACTACCTCGTCCTCGCGCGTAGAATACGCCACGCAGTCGAGCGTAGCAGGATGAAGGAGCTCTACGGTACCGTCGTCAACGGAAGCCGAGACGCCGTAGTCATAGTGGAGGGCTCGCGCATCCTCTATGCGAACCAGGCGATGGCGGAGCTCGTCCTCGCCCCCGACTCCGTGCTCCTAAAGGGGCTCGACCTGCTCAGGTGGGTCGACAAGGAGGATCGCCCCGGCATCCGTAAGGCGATAAGGGCGGAGGCCGCCGGGTCGAGGCTGCATAAATTCACGCTCGTGGATAATGGCGGGAGGAGGAGGCAGGTTGAGGCGCAGTGCAACCCCATAACCTACGGTGGGAAGAGGGCTAACCTCTGTTTCCTCCGCGATTTATCGGAGAATGGCGAGTTGAAGCTCCCTCACGCGTAGGGGGAGTATCAATTCTTAAAAAGAGGCTGCGCTCCTGTGTCGGTGGGGGCCCGTGGCCAAGCCAGGATAAGGCGCCTAGTCGGTCGCCGAAACCCGACGCCGACGCGCAAGCCTTCTAAGCCGGAGATCGAGGGTTCGAATCCCTCCGGGCCCGCCACAACCTCGAGATGGTGTCAATTTCCCTCCATTAGCTCGTGACTAAGGTTTTTACAAGGCGGTTCCCCACCGGCAACCATGTCTTATCAAGAGCTTGCCGACCCGAAGGCGAAGAGGTCCTTCATGCTCACAAACGAAGCCGTGGCTAGGGCCGTCCTCGAATCGGACGCAAAGGTTACCGCCTTCTACCCGGGTTCGCCGACGAGCGAGATACTCGACACCCTATACCTGCTCTCCGCCGATTACCCCGACCTGAAGATGGAGGTCTCGGCGAACGAGAAGGTGGCTCTGGAGACTGCGGCGGGTGCCTCGATGGCTGGGGCGCGCAGCTTCACGAGCATGAAGAGTGTGGGGCTCAACGTGGCGAGTGACACCTTCTACACGCTCGGCTACGTGGGGGTGAACGCGGGCTGCGTCCTCCTCGTGGCGGACGACCCGCACGCGCACAGCAGCCAGAGCGAGCAGGACGGTCGCTTCTTCGCTCCTACTGGGCACGTGCCGATGCTTGAGCCGTCGACGCCTCAGGAGGCGTACGACATGGCGAAGTACGCCTTCGACCTCAGCGAGCGACACAAGATACTCACACTCATCAGGACGACGACGAGGGTCAACCACCAGTACGCCCCCGTCAACATAGGCGAGGTAAAGCGCACACCGTTCCAGAAGAAGAACTGGAAGGACGTGAAACGCCCCTACTTCACACTCAGCGACACGGCGCGCCGCCTCAAGGGAGAGGCGCTCGAAAAGCTCGCGAAGATAGAGGGCGAATTTGACAAGAGTCCCTTCAACGTGGTGGTCAAGGGCAAGGGGCGCGTCGGCGTCATAACGAGCGGCGTCAGCTACCTGCACACGGTGGAGGCGGCGGAGACCCTCGGCGTCAAGCCGCACATACTCAAACTGGGCACGACCCACCCCCTCCCACGCAAGCTCATAACAGACTTCGCCAAGAAACTCAGCAAAGTCCTCGTCGTCGAGGAACTCATGCCCTACCTCGAACAGTACATAAAGGCGATCGCGAAGGACGCGGACTGCCGCCTAGAGGTGCTAGGCAAGGGGTCAGGCCACTTCGGCTACGTCGGCGAGTACAACGTCGCCGTGGTCGCGAAGGCGCTGGCTTCCATCTACGACGTGAAGCCACCCATCGACTACGACGCCATTCAGGCAAAGGCGACGGAGCTGAAGAAGGTCATACCGAAGAGGCTCCCAGTCTTCTGCGCGGGGTGTCCGCACAGGTCGACGCTCTGGGCACTCCAGCAGGCGCTCAAGGGCACCGATTTCATCCTAAACAATGACATCGGCTGCTACTCGATGCTCCAGCTTGAGCCGTACAGCCTGACAGATATGATGCTCTGCATGGGTGCGGGGCAGGGCATAAGCAGCGGGATGCAGCACGTCGTCAACGACAGGGTCATCGCCCTCATCGGCGACTCAACGCTCTTCCACGCCGGGCTCCCCGGACTCGTCAACGCAATCCACAACGGCCACAACTACACACTGTTCATACTCGACAACAGCGT
>DUKA01000227.1 GCA_013329615.1 Candidatus Bathyarchaeota archaeon | reverse complement strand
GCGGAGCAGTACGTGAGCACGTCCGAGTTCTCAGCGGCTATCGTGGCCTCGGCTGGCGTCTCGATGACGGTCGTGTTGCTTGAGGCGATGTTGACCCTGATCGGTGTGGCTGAGACGATCGGGACGCCCTGTATGGAGACGGCCTGTGTGACGATCGGGAAAACGATCTGCGCTAAGGGCTTGACGTTGGCAAGCTTGAAGATGGATGGCCTGACCTCGTGGACCTGCAGCGTCGCGCTAGATGAGGGGAGGCCGCTGCCTATTGCTGTCAGCGATATCTGCCCCGGGGATCTACCGCTGAGCGTAAACGTTGTGTAGTAACTCTTAGCGGCCAGAACCGTCGATGAGTCGACGTCGGCCATCTGCGTGTCGCTCGACGAGAGCTGGATGAGTGTGCTCTGTGAGACGGGTGCCGGGACTCCGGTGCTGAGCGCGACAAGGCACGCCTCTACCTCGCCGTCGGCTGGGAGTGGCGGGGTTATTATCGTGACTGCGGTCGCCACAGGGGCGTAGACGTTTACGGCTATGTCCGAACCAGGTAGGTTGGCGGTGCCCGCGGTCACCTTCACGGTCCCCGCCGACCTGGGCTTCGCCAACACGTACTCGACTGAGGACGTGGGGTCGATGGTGACCGTTGGCTCGGTGTCGAATATACTGGAGTCCGAGGAGAAGACGCTGACCGCCGTGGATGCTGCGACCCTCGTGGGTTTCCCAGCAGCGTCCAGCGTCTGTAGGGCTATGTATGTGGCCTCGACCTCGTCGGCGGGGTAGTAACTCGCCACCGTGGAGACCTTGACGGATGCGGGTGGGTTCGTGTTCGTTATCACGGTTACTGTGAGGGATGTAGAGATGAGGTTGTCTGCCATGGCGTAAATCTTCGCCGTGCCCGTGTTGACGCAGGTGATGAGCGCTGAGGCCATCCAATCGTCGTCGTCGACTGAGACCCACTGGGGTACCGTCAAGACGGTTGTGTTCGACGAGACCAGGCGGATGAGCACGTCGCCGTTCGTCTTCGTCGGCTTCGAACCGCCGTCGGTTATGCCGATGAAGGCGAGCCCCGTGTCGTCCTTGACGAAGCTGCTCTGGGTCCAGAGGGTCAGTTTCTCGGCCCTTGCCCCGGACACCTTGACGGTGGCGGAGTCGGTCTTCAGGTTAGAGGCCGACGCCGTCACTATGGCGCTACCTATTGCGCCCTTAGAGACGACGCTCGCGCTCCCCGAGTAGCCCCCCTGGAGTATCTGGATAGTCCTCGGAGTTATGTCGACAAGCTGGAGGTTCGAGGACGAGAGCGTGACGGTGAGGTCGGACCTCGCCTTCGCCGGTTTGCCGTATGAGTCGACTATGGTTACGGTTACGATGGTCTTCGCGCCGTTCTCGGGCATGATGATGTCAGGCAGTAGGGTTACTTCGAGCGCCTTTGGCGACCCGGCGGGCGGCTCGACGACGGCGTTGAGCTTGGAGGACGAGTAGCCGGAGGCGGATGCTGAAACCTCGACGGTCCTCTTCTCCTGTATGGTGCTCGTTGCGTTGACCACGACATAGTAGGCGCCGGCGGGGATGACGACCTTCTCGGGGAGTGTCAACGCCCTCGTGTCCGAGCAGGCGATGGTCACGTTCAGGGCGGATCCGAGGGGGGAGGGCTTTCCCGAGCCGTCTTCCACGGTTATGAAGAAGGCTGGGTGTGAGACGCCGTCCGATGGGATGGATTGGAGCGCCGCCGTCAGGACGATGGCGGGCTGTAGTTTGGTGGGCTGCAAGGTGGCTGCGAGTCCCGTAGGGGTGAGCGCCGCCGCTAGGAGCATCACCAGTAGGGCCACCCCTCTGCCTGACTTCAACGTGGGTCTGCTGAGTCTGGGACCCCTCTTTTTATAATGATTATAGAGGCGTGATACGGGTCCGGAATCCGCTTTATTTTGAGAGGTGGTGGGCCAGCGCGAGGTAGACGCGCGCCTGATCGATGAGTGTGTCGACGTAGACGAGCTCGTTTGGTCCGTGCATGTGCTCACCGGTCGGGCCGAATCCTATTGTCTGTATGCCCGCGGCGCGGTAGTAGGCGCCGTCGGTGCCCCCCGCCCACTCGACGAAGAGCTCCGGCTCCTTTCCTAGAGCCGTTTTGACCGCGGTTTTGAAGGCTTTTCCGAGCTCGGTGTCAGGGTCGGTGAAGTTGGCAGGGTTGTAGATCCATTTGCCGTCCTTATCCCTTGGGGCGTCTATCTCCCAGCACCAGTCGGGGTCGTCCTTCCCGGCCTCGTCGAGCGCCTTCTTGACCTCGGCGGCGACCGTGTCCGCAGTTTCACCCGGGATAAGGCGGCGGTCTATGCTTATCGTGCACTCATCGGGCACCTGATTTCCCGCGGTGCCCGCTTGTATGGCGTTGACGCTGAGCACGGGGGCGCCTATCCACGGGTGCCACTTGTCGATGGGTTTCTCCAGTGCGAGGACGCCCTTCGATGCCTTCGCTATGGCGTTTATTCCCTCGTATCGGGCGTAGGCGGTGTGCGTGGCCCTCCCCTTGAACTTGATCTTGAAGCTCCACCCACCCCGCTCGGCGACGCGCAGCTTGAGGTTGCTCTTCTCGCCGATGACGACGTAGTCTGGGCGGCGGAGGTTACCCTTCTTCACCTCTTCCAGCAGCAACTTGGTGCCGTGGGTTGCCCCCTTCTCCTCGTCTGGGACGAGATGCAGGGCGACGCCGAGGGGGAGTCCCTGCTCCTTGATTATGCTTGCCACGTGTATCATTACGGCGCAGGCGGATTTCATGTCGCAGCTCCCCCTCCCCGTGAGGTTGTCCCCGATCAGCTGTGGTTCCCAGGGGTCGCTGCTCCAGGCGTCTAGGCTGGCGGGGGGGACGACGTCGAGGTGGCCGTTGAAGGCAACGAGCCGCTTCGCCTCCGGGTTGATGGTCGCTGTGAGTATGGGACGTTCCTCCGGGCCGTAGAGGCGGGTCTCTATCCCTAAGCTCTCGATAATGTCCCGGGCTAAGTGCACGACCTTCTTCTCGTCCCCGGTGACGCTGGGGACGCGTATGAGTCTCTTCGAGGTCTCTATGATCTCCTCGCGGCTGATCTTCTTCAGCGCCTCGTCCAGTGTGGGCATAATACTTCGGATTATTGTGACTGGGGGCGTTTATAGGGTCTCGGATCCTAGGATCGTGGCTCCGGTGCCCTTCGCCCATGAGCTTATGAGGTTCTCGTGCTGGGCGTAGCGCTGGTCGAGGAGCCAGTAGTGGCACCAGTCCTCGCGGCTCCTGATGCCCCTGCCGAGCGCCTGGTTCGCGGCTCGGAACGCGTCCATGGTGTACCACCTGTTGCCGAGTCCCATGCTGCGGCGGTCGTAGTAGGCTATCTGTGCGCGGACGAGTGGGTCGCCGTAGTTGGCGTATGGGACGCCGACGAGCACTATGCCGCGGCACTGGTCGTCTGGGAAGTTGCTCCCCTCCGAGTTTCTCCCGCGGAATACGCATGTCAGCACGGCGCCCTGGGGCGTCACAGCGGCGGCCTTGTAGCGCGTCACGGTATCCTGGTTCGTCCTCGCGTCCCTGCCCTCCCTGAAGAGTGGCTTACCGGCGAGGTAGGGGCGGCCACCCGTGACCTGTATGAGGCCCGCCTGCGTCCAGGCCTCGAGGCTGCTCTCCATGAGTGTGCGTTGGGGGAAGAAGACGAGGGCGCCGTTGGGTACGCCTTTGAGTGCTGAGGAGACGGCCTCGCCTATCCTGCGGAGCATCTCGGGTCCCCTGTCGCGGTAGGTGGTCGTGACGCCTGGGTCTATGGTCATCTTGATCCTGTCGCTTGTCTGTATGGCTGGGTAGCTGCGCAGCTCCGCCTTGTTGAGCCCGATGACCTCGGCGAAGAGGGGGAGGGGGCTGAGGGTGCCTGACATTATCAGTGTGCCCGCGGCGGAGTCGACTATGGGGCGTATGGCTAGGCTTGGGTCGAGGCACCTGTACTCGAGCTGGTTTGAGCCGTAGCTCGCTTTCTGGTAGATGGCGACGTACTTGTCTTTCCTGCTCTCCATGAGGAGCTCGAGGAAGCCGAGGACGCCGTTGAGGTAGCTGAGAGGCGGCTCCCCCGCCTTCTCCTTCTTGCCCCTTATCGCCTCGACGGCGGGTGCGTGGTTCTCTATGAAGGTCTCTATGTTTCCCCCGAGGGCGTGGGAGACGTTGTCGAGTGCCTCCTCGGCCTTTACGAGTGTCGGCTGGTCGGCGACTATTTCGGCTAGGTGGTCTTCGAGCCTCCTGAGGGGTGCCCTGTTCATGCCGACCGACTTGAGTTCGTCGGAGGCGGCTGCGAGGCTCCTGTCGCTGAGGGTGTCGCTTAGTGTCTCCTGCCCTACCTGGTCGGCGTTGTGCCCCTCATCTAGGACGAGCAGCCGTCCCTCGAGGTCTAGGCCGGTGACCATCCTGATCTTGGGGTCGAAGACGTAGGGGTAGGGGCATACGGTGAGGCTGCGCGTCTTCGCCACGTGGCGCGCTAGGAAGTAGGGGCAGACGCGCATGCGCCTCCCCGTGGAGACGAGGGCGTCGACGCTGAGCACACGCAGTAGCCCCGCGGGGGCCTCGTTGAACTCGGAGCGGTAGGGGCACCTCTCCTCCTTCCTCAGCACCCCGCAGAGCTCCTGCGCCTCCCTGCCGGGCAACCCTCGGCAGTCCAGGTTGAGGCAGAGGTGGTCCCTGCTCGCGAGGTTCACGGCGGAGTACTGGGAGCCGGCGTGCGCGTTTATCCTCTCGACCTCCGCCAGCACCTGCCTCACCTGGTCGTGTGTGCGCGTCGCGTAGGTGATCGGTTTGCCGAGGGGCAGCAGCGCGCTCAGGGCGGAGACGGTCTTCCCGAAGCCGTTGCACGCCTCCGCGATCAGTGTGCCCCCCGAGCCCAGTGTCGACTCCGCGTCGGTCATGAAGTCGACCTGCTGCGGGTAGGGTTCGTAGGGGAAGAGGCTCCTCCACCCCGGGCTAGGCTCGGGCATCGCCATGTAGGGATTCGGCTCCCCATTTAAGTGGCGTGGATAACCTCGGAGACTCTGCGCCGGATACGGTCGACGCGGTTCCTGAGGTCCCGCAGGGGCTTGTGAGTGTGTTCGAAGTAGCCCATTATGCCCTCGGGCTCGAACATCAGTATCGCGGCGATGAGGAGCGTGGGGTAGATGGGCTCGTAGGCGGCCGCCTCGTAGCCGAAGATGGCGATGGCTAGGGCGCCCAGCAGCTTCTGGCTAGTCGATGTGAGGAAGCCGCCGATGAGCGCGCCGGCTATATTGTTCATCCCCCCCATGACACTGCCCGCTATGACGAGCATGAGGAACTCGTCGTTGAAGCCGAGGCCGGTGTACCTCCAGAGGGGTATCAGCCCGCCGGCGAGCCCCGCGAGGGCCCCAGTGATGAGCCACGAGACGATGTGCACCAGCTTGACGTTGACGCCTATGCTGGAGGCGAGGGCCTCGTCCTCAGCCACAGCCCTCAGGGCGATGCCTTGCTTC
>DUKA01000204.1 GCA_013329615.1 Candidatus Bathyarchaeota archaeon | reverse complement strand
CCTCAAGGCTGACCAGTACATCCATAGCGCCAAGGCGGGCGACTACTGCGTCCTCGCCGGCGGGCGCACCGGACTAGACGGGATACACGGCGTAACGTTCGCATCCGCCGAACTCACTAAGGAGTCGGAGCAGGTCTCGCGCCCCGCCGTGCAGGTCGCCAACCCGATCGAGGAGGAGAAGCTGAAGCGCGCTATACAGCAGATAAGCGAACTTCGCCTTGGCTCCGCCATCACAGACATCGGAGGCGGCGGACTTAGCTGCGGCGTCTGCGAGACCGCTGAGAAGTACGGTCTCGGCATCGACGTTGACCTCGATAAGATTCCGCTAAAGGCGGCGAAGATGGCGCCCTGGGAGATCTGGATATCCGAGAGTCAGGAACGCATGCTCCTCGTCGTCCCGGCGGAGAACCTCGAGCGTGTTCTGAAGATATTCAGGGACGAGCAGACCGAGGCGAACGAAATCGGTCGATACAATGGCTCGGGCGTCGCCAAACTCACCTACAAGGGCGTTAATGTCGCCGACATCCAGCTCAAGTCGCTCTTCAATCCGCCCAAGACGACGCGCAGGGCGGAGTGGCGCGACCCGAAGCTTGAGGAGCCGAAGTTCAGCGAGCCGAAGGACCTCGGCGCCGTGCTCCTGAAGCTCCTCGCTGGTTACAACACGGCGAGCAAGGAGAAGGTTGTGCGCCGATACGATCAGGAGGTCAAGGGACAGACCGTCGTCAAGCCCATGCAGGGCTGGAACGCGGGCCCCAGCGACGGCGCCGTCGTCAAGCCCTTGGTCGACTCAATGGTGGGTGTCTCGATAAGCTCCGGCATCAACCCGAGGTACGGCAAGATAAGCCCGTACTGGATGTCGGCGAGCGTCATCGACGAGGCGATCAGGAACAACGTCGCCGTCGGCGGACGCAGGATAGCCCTCCTCGACAACTTCACATGGGGCAGCCCGGAGTACAAGGACCGCATAGGCAGCCTCGTCGAGGCGTGCAAGGCGTGCCACGACTTCGGCATCGCATACGGCACACCCTTCATCTCGGGAAAGGACAGCCTCTACAACGAGTCCCCGCTAGGACCCATCGTGCCGACGCTCCTCATCACAGCGTTGGGCATAGTCCCGAGCGTCGATGGCATTGTGACGATGGACCTGAAGGCGGCGGGCAACCCGCTCTACATCGTCGGCGAGACCGCGCCCGAGCTTGGCGGCTCCGAGTATTACCACATGCTCGGACACCTCGGGGCGTCGGTCCCCAAGCTGGACGCCTCGAAGACCTCCACCGCCTATAGGCGCCTGACCGCCGCGATGGACGCGGGCTACGTCAGGGCGTGCCACGACCTCTCCGAGGGCGGACTAGCAGTCTCCCTCGCCGAGATGGCTTTCACCGGGGGACTCGGCCTCGACGTCGACATCGCCAAGGTGCCCGTCACCGGGGATATGAGGGACGACCTATTGCTCTTCAGCGAGTCGAACGGACGCCTACTCGTCGAGGTGTCGAAGGGCGACGAGAAGGCATTCGAGACGCTGATGAAGGGCTCCACGGTCGCATGCATCGGCTCGGTCGTCAAGGAGCCGAGGATCAACGTGGCGAAGAAGGGCAAGACTGTGCTGGAGTTGGGCAACGATGAGACGATTAGGGCGTGGAAGACGCCCCTGGAGGCGAGACGATGAAGCGCGAAGACATAAGAGTCCTGATTATGCGTGCCCCGGGCACGAACTGCGACCTCGAAACTGTACGCGCATTCAGGGACCTCGGCGCGCAGGTGGACCTCCGCCACACACAGGACGTCTTTAAGACGAAGAACCTGCTCGACTACAACGTGCTCGTCTTCCCTGGAGGCTTCAGCTACGGCGACTACGTCCGCAGCGGCGCCATCTGGGCGAAGGAGTGCGAGTACCGCATCGGGCCCGAACTCGAGCGATTCGTGGACGAGGGCCGCCCCGTCCTCGGCATCTGCAACGGCTTCCAACAGCTCGTCGAGCTGGGCTTCCTACCCGCATTCGAGGGGAAGTCGAAGTTCCCGCAGGCGGCACTCGCCAACAGCAGCCACGGCTACCAGAACCGTTGGATCAGGATGAAGTACATCGGGCGCGGCAACTGCGGGATGATGGGCTACCTCGACAAGGAGAAGGTCATCGCCTGCCCCGTCGCGCACGGCGAGGGGCGCTTCGTCTTCCCCAAGGAGGGGGAGGAGGAGATGCTCAGAAGCCTCTACGACCGCGACATGCTAGTCTGGCGCTATGTCAAGGCGGACGGAGGCTTCGCGGAGGGAAGCTGGCCGGAGAACCCGAACGGCGCATTCCACGACATCGCCGGCATCTGCAACCCCGAGGGAACCGTCCTCGGGCTGATGCCCCACCCCGAGCGCGCATACGACGGCTGGCTCATGCCCGAGTGGACGAGGACAGGGATGAAGCGCTACGGCGACGGTCGCCCCTTCTACGAAAGCATAGTCAGATACGCCGAAAGATGCTTCTAGCTCGGAAATGTACAGGCTAGATTTTTTTTTGGTTATGCTATGCTACGCACGCAAACAATTTTTCGCGCCATCATATGAGACGCAAAAGCCCGCTAATCCAGCTACGG
The DNA here is from genome assembly GCA_013329615.1 of Candidatus Bathyarchaeota archaeon. GTDB lineage: Archaea > Thermoproteota > Bathyarchaeia > TCS64 > TCS64 > UBA8941 > UBA8941 sp8941u. Next base: position 9,238 of record DUKA01000204.1, on the reverse strand, counting down.
ACGCAAAAAACGATGAAAAAACGCCATGCGTAGTAGCAACGCATCCACGACCAGCTACGGGAGTGCAAAGATGGCGAAAACACAACAACCACAGCGACACAAGATAAGATACACCCACTACACGACCACATTTTCCCCAACACCAAGGAAAACACCCAAACCAATACCAGAAAAGAAAAAAGACCCTAACCAGCGGCGCGCTTCCGCCTGTATTCGACGAGTTTCTCCCTGAGCTTCTCATCCGATAGGGCGAGTATCTCGACGGCGAGAAGGGCCGCGTTCTTGGCCCCGTCGATGCCGACCGTCGCCACGGGGACACCCGTTGGCATCTGGACGATGCTGAGGAGTGCATCGATGCCACCGAGTTTAACCTCCTTGGGAACGCCGATGACTGGCTTGATCGTCTGAGCAGCGACTGCCCCGGGGAGCGCCGCCGCAAGGCCAGCTATGCAGATGAAGACCTGCGCGTCCGCGCCCTCGACGTACTCGGCGAGAGCCTTCGCGTTCCTGTGAGCTGACAGCGTCCTCTGCTCGTACTCGGCGCCGAACTCCTTGAGGATGCCCGCCGCTGCCTCGCTGAGCTCCTTGTCCGAGTCGCTGCCGACGATTATGGCGACCTTTGACATGTGTTAGAATCCCGCGGGTCAGCTTATGAAAGTAGCCCCAGCGGGGCAGGTGTTATATTTCATGCACGCGCCTCAATCGTTCCATCTGGTTAATCCCATGAAGCTCCCCGAGTTCCTCAAGGGAAACGCCCTCGTCATGATCGTCTGCGAATGCGTCTGGAGGTCGACGGTGGACATCGTCGTGCCATTCGTCAGCCTCTACGTGCTGGAGCTCGGCGGCAACTACCAGACGATCGGCTACATTATGTCGGGCGCGAGCCTCGCGAGCATGCTCCTCTACCCACTCGGCGGCTACATAGCCGACTACCAGGGGCGGATCAAGCTCATAGGTTACATGACCTTCATGTACGCCTTCGCCTTCCTCGTGACGGGCCTCGGGGACTCCTGGCAGTGGCTCGCGCTCGGCATGTTCCTGCAGAACCTGACGACCTTCTACTGGCCCGCGATACAGGCGCTTATGGCCGATTCGATACCGCCGCGGCACCGGGGGCTCGGCTTCGCCGCCGTCGAGTCGATACCCGCCGCCTTCGGGCTCATAGCGCCGCTGGCGGGGGCGTTCTTCATCGGCTCGCTCGGCATGCGTACCGCGATGAGGGGCCTCTACTTCAGCTCCTTCATCATCGCCTCCGCCCTCGCACTATTCAGGCTAAGGTTCCTGAAGGAGACACTCGTCAACCCCAAGAAGCTCGACGCTTCCCCGCGGGGCATCGCCCGCCTGCTCATCGACTCATACCGTGGCGTATTCACGACGTTATCTAGCATCACTAAGGAGCTTTGGGTCGTGTCCCTCCTCGTGACCGCCCTCGTCTTCTCCGCCTCCTTCGCGAACAGCTTCTGGATAATCAGGGCGACGAAGATCATTGGGTTGAGCCTCGGCGAGTGGGCCACCGTGATCATGCTCTCCGGGGTCGTCGGCGTCGTGCTCGGGATCCCGGCGGGGCAGTTGGTTGATAGGATGTCGAAGAAACTGGTTGTAGGCGTCTCAATCATGCTGGGGGGCGTCCTCTCTTTCCTGTTCCTCATGGCCTCCTCGTATACCGAGGTGCTCATGCTGGCGCTCGCGGGGGCGGTGATCGACTCCTTCCTGAATCCTTCTCTAAGGAGTCTCTTCGCCGATCTGACTCCGCGCAGCGTGAGAGGGAGGGCGATGGCCCTCGTCGGAGGAGGCGGGATGCATATGATGCGGAACGTAATGGCTAACAGCATACTCTCCAAGACCTTCCTGACGATCGGAGCGTTCCTCAGCGGATTCATGTACGACTTCGATACCAGCCTCCCTTGGTTGATCCTCGCGGGGGCTATGCTCGTGATCGGCGTGTCCTTCATCATATTCGTCAAGGACCCGGCCCAGCCCGAGGTCTGACTCGGAGAACACTTATCACAGAGCCCGGATAGTCTACTCGCCATGGGTGTGCTCGGCTCAATCCTGTTGCCCGTGGGTTTCTTCATAGCCCTTGTCGGCGTCATCCTCGCGACGAAGTCTCCATACATGAAGGAGATGCTGGATCAGGTCGAGTTTCTGCAGAAGAATCGGCGGCTGCTCGGAGTAGCGATGGCGATAATCGGCTTAGTAATAATGGCGTTAAGCATCCGCGCGTAGAGAATAAATCAGCGACCCCGTTCTCTTACACTATGCCCCGCGTCTCCCTAGTCTCCACGCTCCACGACTCAACCGGGTGGAGCATAATCCCCCTCAAGGAGCAGGCGAAGCTCCTCGGTGAGCTGTACGATCGCCGAGTCGTTGTCGTCACGAAGATGACGAGCCAGGCAGTCATCGATGCCCTCGAATCCACGGGCTGGGTCCTCACCCCGCCAAAAAGCAACATAGGCGTCGACTACATCACGGACTCCCGCCGCAGGGCACTCGGGGCAGGCGTCGGAGGCGGCGCGGACTTCGTTCACCTCGTCGACATGGACAGGCTCTTGCACTGGGCAGCCAACTACCCTGAGGAGCTCCGCAGGACGGTGGCGCGCATCCCCGAGAACGACTTCACCATAATCGGGCGCACCCCCCGTGCGTTCATGACCCACCCTAGCAACCAGTTCGAGACCGAGTCCATCCCCAACAAGGTCTTCTCCCTCATCTATGGGGAGGACGTTGACATCACCGCGGCGTCCCGCGGCGTGTCGAGGGAGGCCGCCGAGGTCATCCTCATGTACTCGAAGGGCAGGTTCTTCGACTCCGACTCTGAGTGGCCCACGATACTCCTCTGCAAGTCCCGCCTCAAGATAGACTACTTCGAGGTCGAGGGGCTGGAGTGGGAGACTCGGTTGAAGAGGGAGGAGATGACGCTCCCCGACGGCACCCGCGTGGACGTCAAGGAGTACTATGAGAGGAACCCCGAGTCGTGGGTCTACAGGGCCATGCTCGCACACATGATCTCCCGCACCGCGCTCGACACATATAGAGCACTGAGGAGCGGCGCCTAAGCCGACTCGTAGATGCGCCCCTTCTCGGCTTCGCCGCGTTTGACCCGCTCCCACATCTGTTTCGCTATGGCGTCCGCCATCGGCGTCGGGTAGTCGTTCGTAATACAGCCGAGGCAGAGCTGGTTCTTGGCGAAGCCCGTGCACTTGATGTAGTCTTCGATGCCGAGGTAGTTGACGCTGTCCGCGCCCACCTCCTTGGCGATCTCTTCTGACGTCATCCGTGCGCCGATGAGCTGGGAGTATGTGGCCATGTCGATGCCGTAGAAGCACGGCCCGATGATTCGGGGGTAGGTAATGAAGAGGTGTATCTCTCTCGCCCCAGCGGCGCGCAGCCTCTTGACTGTGCCCATCGTGGTGTCGCCGCGGACTATGCTGTCGTCGACGACGGCTAGGTTCTTGCCCTTGATGAGTGGCTCGAGGATGTTTACCTTCCTAAATATTACGCTGTTCCTGTCCTCGGCGTCTGTGATGAAGGCGCGCTGCGTGACATACCTGTGTCTTCGTGTAGCGCGCTCCCAGGGTATGCCCGCCTCCTCGTGGAAGCCGTAGGCGGCGTCGTCCGCTGTCTCGGGGAGGCTAACCACTATGTTACACCTCTTTGCCTTCTCGGAGAAGACGCGTGCGAGGGCGCGTCCGAAGTCGGCGCGTGCTTGGTAGACGAATCTGCCGTTTACGCGGCTGTCGGGGCGCATGAAGTAGGCAAACTCGAAGGCGCAGAAGGCGCGCCTGCTGCTCTGCGTAAGCTGCCTCTTGATGGCTTCCCCCTCCTCGACCGCCATGAACTCGCCGGGGCGGAACTCGTGATCCCACTTTATCCCGTTAATGTCGAGGCCGACGCTCTCAGAGCTGAAGGCGTGCACGCCCCCGGATTTACCGTAGCAGAGGGGCTTGACCCCTATCGGGTCCTTGAAGGCGAACAACGTGCCGTCGTCTACGATGCCGGTGACGGCGAAGCTGCCGTCTATCCCAGCCATGCAGGCGCGTGCCGCCTCCTCGATGCTGCCCGTCTCCTCGAGCTTCTGCAGTATGAGCAGGGCGAGGGCGTGTGTGTCCGAGTAGCTCTGGTCTACGCCGACGCGCTTCTGGAGGTCGCGGACGTTGACTATGTTGCCGTTGAAGCTGATGGCGACGCTTCTCTTCTCGCCTTTTACGAGTATGGGCATGGCGTCCCGCTGCCGGGCGCACATGTCGAGGCTCCCCGATGTGGCGTACCTGACGTTGGATATGCCGACGGAGCCCTTGAGCGTCTTGACGTTGAACCCGAACCCCTGATTCGGTGGTATGAGTCCGAGCTGCGTGTAGTGGTCTATCTCCCCGTTCCACGCGGCGAAGCCGTGGCTCTGGTGCCCCCTGTGGTTCTGCGCGAGCATCCCCCAGTACAGGGTGGGGAAGACGTCGCCCTCCACGCAGGCGCCGAAGACGCCACACTTCTCCGCTAGGCTCACTTGAGCTCCCTCATGACCTGATCGACGTTTTTCAACGAATAGTCTCCGAGGCTCTTCTTTCCGCTGAGGACCTCGTAGCTGGCGACGCAGCGCATCGAGACCTGCTTGACGACTGGTGCGGGTATCTCGGGTGCGGGGCCGTCGCCCATGTAGTCGACCTCGCGGAGATAGGCGCGTAGGAACTCCTTGTCGAGGCAGTGCGCCTCCTGCGGCTTGCCGGGCACGTAGAACTTCTCCGCCCAGAAGCGCGCCGAGTCGTGGCTCGGCGGCTCGTCGATCTGGATCAGCTCGCCGTCGAGGCGGCCGAATTCGAGTTTAAAGTCTGGGATTATGAAGCCGCGGCTCTTAGCGTGGCTCTGGTAGGCTGCGAAGAGCTTGAGCGTCGCCTCCTCCAGCTCCTTCCACTCGTCCTTGGTGACGAGCTTTTGTGCGATTGCCTCCTTGCCGCTGATCTCCGTGTCGTGGCCAGCCTCCGCCTTCGTCGTGGGGGTGAGTATGACCTCTGGTAGCTTGTCGGCCATGTCGAGTCCGTCGGGGAGCTTGACGCCGCTCACGGTGCGGGCGCCGTCGCGGTACGCGCGCCACGCTGAGCCGTAGAGGTATGCGCGACAGACGAACTCGATGTCTATCCTCTCCGCCTTCCTGACGCGCATGGAACGGCCGTCCTCGACTTTGATGAAGTGATTGGGTATGACCTTCTTGGTCTTGTTGAACCAGAACTCGGCGAGGCGGTTTATGCTCTCGCCCTTGTGTGGAATGAGGGTGGGGAAAACGACGTCGTAGGCGCTTATCCTATCGGTTGTGACTATGAGCATCTCCTTGCCCAGATCGTAGACGTCGCGAACCTTGCCGCGGCGTGGCTCGACACCCTTGACAGAGTCGCTGTACCTGACAACCTCTACCTTGCCCCCGGCGAGGGGGTCATCAACCATATGGGCTTCCTTCAACACTCTCACTGCTCCGGCGTAGTAATACTGATACCCGAGGTTGCTTAGTATATCAACTTTCTTTTGATTCATACATGTCAATTAACACGTTTGGTGCAACGACCCCAGGTGCTGCCCCCGCGTCACACTTATACCGGCGCCGCCCTAATCATCAGCGGTTTGGTCTCAAGCAGGCTGAAGAAGAGATTTGAGGGGATAGTCGCGGCGGGTGTCAAACCGCTGGCGGATGCGGGTGTCACACCCAACATGGTCACACTCCTCGGTCTCCTCGTCTCGTTCGCCTCGGCTTGGTGCTACTACTCTTGGGCATCGTTGCCCATCCTCCTCCCTGCGGCGGGGGCTCTCGTTCTCCTCTCAGGGCTGCTCGACGCCATCGACGGAGTCATAGCGAGGACTGCTGGGAAAGTGACGAAATTTGGTGGCTTCTTCGACTCCGTCTCGGATCGTTATGCGGACGCCTTCGTACTTGCGGGCGTGACACTCGGAGGGTTGTGCACCCCCATCGCCGGCTTCGCCGCGCTCATCGGCTCACTTATGGTCAGCTACACACGTTCGCGTGCCGAGGCGGCTGGAGTTGCCATGGCGGGTGTCGGCCTCGCTGAGAGGGCGGAGAGGATGATTATACTAGCCGCCGTCACATTCGTCGCGGTGTGGTGGTTCGACGCCCTCAACTACGGCGTCATACTCCTCGCGATCCTCTCACACCTGACGGTGTTGCAGAGGGCCGAGCACTTCAGAAGAAACTCGAAGTGAGCCGAGAAACGGCTCAGAAAGGTTGCCGTGTTTTACGGTCTCGTGCCGCCCGGTCTCGGCCTGCGGCGACGGGGTACAAACTTACGCTCTTCCTTACCACGCACCTTGACGACGCCACGGTGCACAGCACAGCTGATGCAGTAGTACTTCGTCACCCTCGTGCGCTGGATGGTGGAGCCCTGTGTCTGCAGCTCCTTCAGGAGGCGGGAGTCGACGAGGCTCGTGTACCTCGTCTGTCTCTTAGCCTTATCGCGGGGCACCTGAGCCCCACAGATGCTACATTGCACCAACCCGGAGCTCCCCTTGTTGCCACCGCTATGGCCTCCGCTGCTCCTCTTCTTAGTCAAATATTAGACCTCAGCATGTTAGTGAGGCACCCAATTATAAATCCTACTGGTCAGGGCTCCATCTTCTCGGCGATGGGGGCGACGGCTTCGAGGACCACCTCTGCTACCCTTCGGTAGCCCGCTGGGGTGAGGTGGGCGCCGTCGTCGCTGTACTCCTGCCTGAGGTTGCCCTCCGGGTCGGCTAGGGCGGGGAACAGATCGACTAGGGTCACACCCTTCTCCTCGGCGTGTGCCCTGATCATGTCGTTGAGGTGCCTCATGGCGCGGCTCGTGTGCCTCGTGGGTGCGAGCGTGCAGGCGATGGGTGTGGAACTGATGCCTCGGCACGCCTCGTAGAGTTTGGCGAGGTTCGCCATCACCTGATCAGGGTCGCGGGCGGCGCCGAGGTCGTTAATGCCGCCCCAGATGACTACGGCTTCCGGCTTCTCCGACGCCGCGGCGCGGTTGAACCTCCAGAGCATTCCGTCTGTGCCGTCGCCGTTCACGCCGGCGTTTATCACAAACGCCTGCTTGCGCCCATTAAGCCGTTCGCGGAGCATCGCCTCAAGCTGGACCGGGTAGGGCACCCTAGTGTCCAACGCGTATGGGTCCCGCATCCTGTACCCGAACGTAAGGCTGTCGCCCAGCGCCACGACTACGAAGCCGTCACCCATGCCCTAGGGTCGGGCGCAAGTGGTAAAAGCCCACCGCCCCCGAGTGGGTATCGAACACCATGTCCATAGGCATCAGGGGGAACTTCGTCGTCGGCTACGACGGCGCGGAGCACAGGATGATACGCGACGGCGTCGTCGTTGTCGAGGGCAAACGGATCAAGCACGTGGGTAAGTCGTACGACGACCACGTGGACCGCTGGATCGACGCGGCGGGGTGTCTCGTCACGCCCGGGCTGATCAACACGCACCTCCACGCCGCCACGGCCCCCGTCGACAAGAGCTTCCTAGAGGACATAGGCGTCCGCCCACTCTACGGCAGCAACCTCGGCGAGAACCTCGATGCCTTGGGCGATAGCATCACCGCCGCCGACATGGAGGTCTACGCGAGGTACAGCCTCGCCGAGTGCCTGAAGAGCGGCAATACCACCGTCTTTGAGCTAGGCATGATCCCCGCCATCGGGGAGGAGAAGACCCTCCGTGTCATCGGAGACTCTGGGATACGCGCCTGCGAGGGGCACGTCTTCGGCGACGGCGCCTTCGAGCGCGTCGACAAGTACGACTTCAAGACTCGTTGGCTCGGCGAGGAGGTGGGCGCGGAGAGGCTTGGGAATGCCGTCGCCTTCGCTGAGAAGTACCGCGGCGCACTCGGCGGCCGACTCATCACCGCCCTCAGCCCAAGCAGCATACTGTCGAGCAGCATCCCCCTCCAGCGGAAGATCAAGGCGGAAGCGGACCGACTCGACGTCCCCGTCTCAATACACGCTGGGGAGTGGGTGCTTGAGTTCCAGAACATGCTCAGGATGTATGGGAAGACGCCGATCGGCGTCCTCGCCGAGTCGGGGCTGCTCTCCCCGCGCCTCACCATAGGTCACTGCTGGGCGGTATCGGGTCATCCCCTGCTCGCGTACCCGTCGACGGGCGCTGGTGACCTCGGCCTCATAGCCGCGGCGGGCGCCACGGTGAGCCACGACCCTGTCGTCTTCGCCAAGCGCGGCAACCGGATGCACAGCCACAGCGCATACCTCAAGGCCGGCGTCAACGTCAGCATAGGCACCGACACGGCGCCGCAGGACATACTCAACGAGATGAGGATCGCATCCTACGTCTCGAAGCTGGCGGATTGGGACTACGCATCGGGGACGAGCCGGGAGATATTCGACAGCGTCACGCTCCGCGGCGCGAGGGCGCTGGGAAGGAAAGACCTTGGACGCCTTGCACCCGGCGCACTCGCCGACATCACAGTCATCGACATGACGACGCTAAACACCGTCCCATGCAGGGACCCCATAAGGAACCTAGTCAACTCCGCTCAGCGCGGCGACGTAAAGTACGTCATGGTCGACGGCGAGATGCTCGTGGAGGAGGGTCGCCTCGTTAAAGTTGATGAACGCAAGCTCGCGGAGGAGGTGCAGCGCGTCACCGAGGCGGTGTGGCGGAAGATACCCGAACACCACCCCACGAAGAAGACCGCAGACGAGGTCTCCCCGCCCTCGATCCGGGGCTGGGGACCCTAATTCAACGAAGCGATGAGCCAGCGAAGCTCCTGTACATACTTTGTGTCCAGCTGGTGTGCCTCGGCGCCCTCGAGCATGGTTTCGACGTAGCTCCTAGCCGGTGCGTAGGGGCCGGTCGGCTTCGAGCACCTGTAGAGGTCGGCGCTGTGCCACCTCCTGTCCTCGCCGAGCACGAGGTAGGTCTCCCTGACGTAGTGACCCTGCGGCACGCTCTCCACTACGTCGAGTTCTTCCATCTCCTTCTGGTCGACCTCGTAGAGGACGCCGCGCGTGAGTTCGCCGGGGGCGTGGACTATGCTGCTGATGCCTCCCTGCCTCTTCTGGCTGAAGAAGGGGAAAGCTATCCTGTAGTTTGGTAGCTCGGCCTTCATCTGGAAGACGGATGTTGGGCAGTATTGGCGGAGGAACTTGTGTGAGAGGTTTGAGCCGTAGGCGAAATGAAGCATCGGTTGATTAGCACCCCTTGGCAATTTGAGCTTAACCCCAACCCGCCACGTTTAAAGGCTGTCTCTTATACACATCT
>DUKA01000236.1 GCA_013329615.1 Candidatus Bathyarchaeota archaeon | reverse complement strand
CGCCGCAGGACGTCGAGTGGGCGATAGGCGACGAGGACCAGATATATATCCTACAATCTCGCCCAATCACCACCCTCCGAACCGAAGAGGCGGACGAGATAGTCTGGACGCGTGGCTACAGCGACGACTACTGGAACGACCCGGTCACACCTCTCTACTTCGAGCTGCTCGGCGACCACCTCACTCAGTACGTCAACGTCGAGCTTAACGAGATAATGGGGTACAAGAGTCTAGACTCGCCGAAAACCCGGCAGCTGCTCAAACTCCACAAGGCGCACGCCTACTTCAACCTCGAAGTTTTAAAACGGAAGGTGGAGAATGAGATACCCCCATTCGTCAGGAACGACGACGTCCTCAACTACTTCCCCGAGGGCTCCGGCCTCTATGGCAAGGAGACGATGAGGGCGCTCAGATTCAACACCGTTGGGCGTATCCTCGCCGAGATACGAGTCACCCTCAAGGACCCAAACGGGGGCGGCGGAAAGACCGATAAAGCTTACACTGCGTGGAGCACGGAGACATTCAAGCCTTACTTCAACGGCTTCCCCGAAAAAATGAAGACGCTCAAGGGCGCGCCCCTCTCCGATTACGTCGCGCTCGCGGACGAGATACACGACCTCATGATCGGCCACTATCGGCTTGTCCGTTATGGCATCCCGGTCCACAACATCGGCATGAACCTGCTCACACAGTATCTTCTCGCACGCTTCCTCGGCGCGGAGGAGGGGAGGAGGGTCTACCCCATCCTCGTCTCGAGCCTCAGGGATAAGACGAGTGAGACAAACGAGAGGATAGGGCTGCTCGCAGCGACAGCGAGGGCGTCCCCGGGGCTGCGTGAACTTATCATCAAGGAGCCCTCGTGGGAACTATACGGCATCGTCTCCTCCTCGAAGCTTGATGGCGCCGAGAAGTTCAGTGCGGAGCTCGCCACCTTCATCGCCGAGTACGGTGTCAGGGGTTTCACCCGTGAGGCTTACTATCCGCGTTGGGGAGACGAGCCAGCCTACATCTTCGACATATTGAAGTCCCTCGTCGAGGGGGACGCCGTTGACACCGCCGCGGCGGAAGAGAGGAGTGAGAAGCTCAGGCGGGACACGGAGCAGCAGGTCAAGGATACCATTAGCGGGCAATTCGCTGGCTTCGCCAAGTGGGGTCTCCTCTCAGGCATCATGGGTAGCGCACGCCGCTACATAGTGTTCAGGGAGCAACAGCGGTTCAACCTCGACCGGTGGATAACGATGGTGCGCAGGCTCCACCTCGCCCTCGGCGCGAGGCTGGTGGAGAAGGGGGTCCTCGGAGAGCCCTCGGACATCTTCTTCATGACGAAGGTGGAGGTCAGGGACGCAGCCAAGGGTGCGACGCCGGGTGACATCGGCTACAAAATCGTATCCCGTCGATCCGAGTTCCACAAGTATGAGAACGCGACGCCCCCCAAGTTCTTGCAGGGTGACAGGGAGTTCAACGACCCACCACCCGCCGACGCGGACAGCTTCAGGGGCATGCCCGCCAGTCAGGGAGTGCTCACTGCACCGGTGCGCGTCCTCGGAAGCATCGAAGACATCTGGCAGGTGCAGGCGGGGGAGATACTCGTCGTCCCACGCACCGACCCCGGGTGGACGCCGGTCTTCAGCAAGATTGGAGGCCTGATCACGGAGACCGGTGGCATACTGAGCCACGGTGCCGTAGTCAGCAGGGAGTACGGTATCCCCGCCGTCACGAATATACACCAAGCTTGCAGGGTCTTCAAGACGGGGCAGAGGGTCACGATAGATGGAGTCAAGGGAGAGGTAACCGTTGAGCAATAATTCGATGGAACTACTCATCCATAAGCCCGGCGCGCACCGGGAGTGGAACGAGAGCTACTACCTGTGCTTCAGCGACAAACAGAATGGGTTGAGCGGCATGACGCGCCTCGGCTTCAAGCCGAACAAGGATGAGGGCGCGACATTCCTGCTCCTCTTCCTCCCCGACGGGTCCGTCGCCGGCTACCAGACAACCGAGAAGATCAATGGGTACCCCGATAGATTAGAAGCCGCAGGGATGACCCATGAGAGGCGCCCCGACGGCTCGTGGCGATACACCTTCCAAGGCAGGATGGCGGTCGTCAAGAACCCCGCAGACTTTCCCAAGATCAGACAGACCCCCGCCCTCATCACAGCTATGGCACCGGTGACGATGCACCTCAAGTTCACCCCTATCCAGCCCACATACGAGTACAGCGAGAACATGACCCCCGAGTCGCTGGAGATCGGGAAGAAGAGCGGCGATGAGCACTGGGAGCAAATGGCGAGGATAAGCGGCGAGATCAGGGTCGGGGAGCGCGTCTACGTCCTGCGCGACGTGCTCGGCGAGCGAGACCACACACACGGCGTCCGCGACTGGACGGGCGTCGGCAACTGGATCTACTATGTAGTCTGGTTCAACGAGCGCCTCGCCATAAACCCGGCGGCGATAGTCCTCGACGACGGGCGTGTGAGCGTGGGCGGATACATCTGGAAGGACGGCGTCAACACGCCCATAGTCGGCTTCAGGATAATCGACCAGCAATACGTCAACGGCATCATACCCGCAAGTTCAGTGCTCGAGCTGACTGACAAGGACGACGTCAAGCACATACTAAGAGGGAAGGCGGGACCCGTCGTGCCCCTGCCTTTCATCGAGCACGGCAAAATAAGCGTCCTATCACAGAGCTTCGGAGAGTTCGAGCTCAACGGCGTTAAAGGCGGATACGGCACCTATGAGACCCTGCGCGTCGCCAAGTAGTCAGCCGTGGGTGTAGTAACGCATCAGCAGGCGGGTCACGTCGATCGTCGAGATGATCCCCGTCAGCTTGCCCTCGGCATCGACGACGAAGCAGTGATCCTCCTTGGCCTCGACCATCTTCTCCATGACCCGGAGTATCGGCTCCCCCTCGGCGAACACCATAGGCGGCCGAAGCTCGACCGATTTCAGCGGCGCGTCGAGGGCGGTCTTCGAGACGAAGGCGAGGTCCTCAAGGGTGACGTAGCTTAGCACCATCCCATTCGCGTCGACAACGGGCATCAGCCTGAAGTTCGTCTGCCCGAATGCGTCGATGGCCTCGCGCACAGTTATGTCGACGCTGAGCCTCTTCGGGTTGGGGGTCGCGACGCCGATCGCCGTCAGCTTCTCGAGTTCCTTCGGCTTCGCCCTCATCACCTTGTAGTAGAACCTCTCGAAGGCGAGCTCCTCCTCGTTCACCTTGTTGGTTGGCTGTATGCTGTAGAAGCGGTAGGTGCCTGCGACGAAGAAGCAGACGACGGTGGCGAGGATTATAGGGATGAGCGTGGGGGCACCGTAGACCTCCGCGATGAATATGATGGGGGTAAGCATCATCTTATGTACCCCGGCGCTGAACGCCGCCATGCCCATGAGTATGAAGACCGGCGTCATCGAGGGCATGAAGACGGCTCCGACGACCGCCCCCCACGCGCCGCCGAGCAGCAGCGTCGGGAGGAATAGCCCACCCGTCCCGCCGAAGTTCATCGTCACCCCTGTAGACAGCACGCGTAGCAGCAGAACCATGCCGAGCGCAAGCATCGTCCCCTCCGTGAGTAGGGAGAACATCTGATACCCCGGCCCGACAGCCTCAGGCATGATGTAGCCAACCCCGCCGAGGACGACCCCGCCGACGATAAGCATCAACGGATAGCCTCCCTTGAGTATGATCTGCTTTGCCACACGCTCACAGGCGGCGTAGACGCCGGTGAAGATGAAGGAAAGCGCGCCAGTGGCTAAACCGAACAGCATCGAGATGGGAAGCCAGATCAGCGGGAGCGCGTCCATCTCGAACTGGATTACGGGGAGCAGGCTCGGCGCCCCCAGGGTGATCGACACGAGATAGGCCGTCGAGCTCGCTATCGCAGCCTCTATGAATGCCTCTTTCTCAAGGTCTCTCCTGTAGGGCAGCTCGAGCGCGAAGAGCAGCCCTGCGAGAGGCGTCTTGAAACACGCGCTGAATCCCGCGGCGACGCCGATCATCAGCGACTTCTTCGGCTCCATCCGCAGCCTCAACACCTTGTTAAGCCAAGTGGAGAAGCCTCCGGAGATCACCGTCGAGGCACCCTCGGGGCCGGCGGCGCCGCCGAACACCGATGTGGCTATGCCGGAGGCGGTCTTCACGATGGCCTCACGGGGTATCAACCCGCTCGGTGTCAGGTGGAAGACCTCCAGTATCATGTGGAAGCTGCTCTTCGGCGTCCTGTACCAGGCGAGCAGGTGTATGAGGAAGTAGCTGAGGACGAGGCCGGTGAAGGGGAAGACGAAGAAGAGGGTCTTCGTCTTTAGAGCGTCGCCGTAGAACATCTCCCAGGAGTAGTAGACGAGGTCGTTGATCACGGAGGCGACCACGCCGGCGAAGACGCCGGTGGCGATGGGCAGGAGCCACCAGAAGTCAGAGCGCTTCAAACCCATCAACCCTTATTAATCCAGTGAGATTAACGCAGGTATCTGAGTAGGGGTAAATTAAAACTTGGCGGAGAAGTTCGTCATCCCCCGCTGGCTTTACGCCATCATACCATTCTACGCGATACAGAGCTGCGTAGGTACCTTCATCACGCTGCGCATCCGACACCTCGGCGGCAGCGTCATCAGCGTAGCGTTAGCCTCCTCTGCATACAACATCGCGCTCATCCCCTCCGCCTTTATCGGCGGCAAGATCGCGGACTACGTCGGTAAGAGGAGGCCAATTCTCGCCCTGAGCGCGGTGGGGCAGCTGCTCACGCTGAGCCTCATCGCCATGAGCGTCGACATCAACCTCATCATAGGCTTCTACGCCGTCTACAGCTTCTTCAGCAGCTTCAGCCCCACCGTCTTCAGCCTACTGCTCATGGACACGGTGTCGAAGGAGAACATCGGCGAGGGGAGCGCCCTGAGCTTCAAGTACATGATCTACGGCAGCTTGACCGGGAACGCGCTGGGCTTCCTCGTCCTGACGGCGCTCCCGCTCACCGCGATGGCGTTACTCCCCGTGGGCTTCAGCGCCATACTCATCGTGCTCTCCCTCGCCCTCGTGAGGGACTCAAAGACCGCAGCGGCGAGGCAGGCTATCACATTCAACGCCGAGGCGCTGATAACCCGCCTTACGCACCTGCCTGTGCTACTCCTGAAGGCGCCCAAGCTGGACGATGTGAGGAACCTCGTGAGGGACGCCCGCAGCACCGTATCGAGGGACATACCGCTCATCATGGTGACGAACGCCCTATTCTTCCTCGGCGCCAACCTCTTCTTCACGAGCTACACGCCGTTCCTCAAGGCGAACCGCCTAACCAACCTCGAGATCACGGGACTGAGCATATTCATCACCGTTATAAACGGCCTCACGAGTACCCAGAGGTTCAGCGGCTTCAGCAAGAAGGGGGACCCGGGCATGGTTGTGGAGTTCATGTCGCTGCGCGCCATGGCGTTCCTCTTCGCCGCCATCGAGAGCCTCTACTTCTTCGGCCACGACGTCCTCTACGTGACGCTCCTGCTCTACCTGCTCATCGGGATGGCGTACACGAACATCACCATCGGGATGAATGCATTGCTCTACAAGTTCATGCCAAAGGAGGGGCAGGGAAGCACACTCGGCGTCTACAGCGCCATAAACAGCGTCGCCATGTTCCTCGGCAGCCTCCTGAGTGGAAACATCAGCTTCTTCTTCGGTTACCCCGTGACGTTTCTCCTCAGCAGCATAGCCCTCTTCGGTGCCGCCAGCCTCTTCGAGTGGCACTTCAAGCCAAAGCGGAGCGTCGAAGAGGAACTCCTTTAGCTCAGGGTCAGCCTCGCTACCTCTCCCGAGGGCCCCGTGAAAACGAAAATCCTCGAAGTCGCAATGCCTTCGACGAGTTCACGGAACCTGAGTGCCTGTGGGACATTCGATTTGTCGACGTCAAACCACAAGTCGAGAGCCGAGTCGCCACCGCCTAAAGTAGTAGAGAGACGGAAGATGAAGGGATAGTTCCTGTGCTCGGTTGAGAAAAGGATGCGGCCGCAGCTCGCATTGACGAGGCGCATTAGTGCGCCCTCGAATGAGGTGTCGCCACAATCTATGTCGACAGGGACGACTTTCCTGCTCGGCTTCAGCGCGGGGGCGTCGATTTCCTCGTCCTCCATGCCCTCGGCGGCGAAGAGGTAGAGGCCCTCGTCGTTGAAGACGGTCTCGGCTTTCAGGGTGAGCCGTGAGGCCCACATGTCTTTGGGCCACGTGGCGGTGATCGCGGAGAGGCGCTTCACCGTCTCGGACAAGGTGCCTCCGGGTTCGTCGTCGGTGAAGGTGCCGAGCAGCCGCGTCATCTTGAGCGTCGACTCTTCGAGGTCGCGGCTTAGGGCTTCGGTGTCTCGCCCTTCGTGTACCCTGATGGAGGCGGGGAGGGGAAACGATGAGAGCGAGTCGGCTGCCCCGCTTGTGAGGACGCAGATGTGCATCCACGACTTTGGTTCGGTCGATGATCCCACCCACTGGAGGGCGGACGCCGCCAGCGCCGTAAGGTCGTGTTCTATGGTGAAGGTGAATATGGGCTTCTGGTCTGGGTTCAGGCGCCACACAGCGTCGGCGACGTCGCCCTCGGGGCTAGTGTAGCTGGTTTCTGTGTGGAACCCGAGCCTCGCGCCCTCCTCCATGAGCCACGCGGCGAGGCGGGCTTTCTCGTCTGCTGTGTGCGTCGCGGCTCACCTGTAGGATTCGGCGAGGCGCCCCGACTCCTCGGGGGTCATCCTCCAGCCGAGCGCGCCCATGAACTCCATTATGTGGACGGGGTTGGTCGACTTGGGGATGGTGAAGACGCCGTCCTGTGTGGTGAGCCAGTTTAAGGCGACCTGTACGCGGCTCTTGCCGTGGGCTTTGGCGATCTCGTCCATCACGGGGTTGGGCGTCTGTATGATAGCGCCGCGTTCGAGTGGGCGGTAGGCGACTAGGCTCACGCCCATGCGGCGGCACGCGGGGAGCAGCTCCATGTGGGGCTTCTGGTCGAGGAGGCTGTACTGCACCTGATTGACGGCGAGCCTGTTGTCGCGGAGGCAGCCCTGCGCCTCCTCCATGAGCTGGGCGCTGAAGTTGCTGACGCCGATGAGGCGGGTGTAGCCCTCCTTGACGCACTCCTCCATAGTCGCCATGGTCTCTTTGAGGGGGACATCGGGGTTGGGCCAGTGGACGAGGTAGAGGTCGACTTGATCGATGCCGAGGCGCTTGAGGCTCGCCTTCATGGACGTGAGGAGGTTGTCGCGTTGGAGGTGGTTGTGCCAGACCTTACTGGTGATGAAGAGGCTCTTCCTGTCCATGTCCTCGATTGCTTCGCCGACGAGTTCCTCGGCGTGTCCCGCACCGTAGTACTCGGCGGTGTCGAGGTGGGTGAGGCCTAGTTCGACCGCCATGCGTATGGCTGTGATGGTCTCCGCGTCCCGCGTCTTGTCTGGGGTCTCCCTGCCGCCCATCCCCCAAGTGCCGAGACCGAGGATCGGTACGTTGACGCCCTTAGCTATCTCCCTGTACTCCATCAAAGAAGCCTCTCTCCTCTATGGGGAGGATGGCGGGCGTGGATAAATGGTTTAGGCGACGAACTTCTTTATGAAGAGAAGAAAAAGGAAGTATCTTTAATAACTTTAATATGGGATTAAGAGTTATGAGTAAAAATATTCTATTTCTTGGTTCAGGTTGTTCCGCAGATATGCATTTACCACTTGGAGATGAGTTACGAAATATAGTAATGTGGAATAAAAACCCCGGAAAAAGAGTTAGTGAATTAATAGAAAAATATAAAAAAGAAATTCCTTTAGAGAATGAACCAACATTAGAGGATATTATGGCTTATGAAGATTCGGACGCGTTATTATTAGTAAAGAAAGCTTTAGATTTTGGGGCTTCAATATATAGCTATAAATTTTTATTATCAAATATAGATGCTACAAATCCTTGTTATATAGTTACAGTTAATCATGATATTTTATTAGAAAATACTCTTAATATCGAACAAAAAAACGAGTCGTTAATACTTAATAATAATAGAGATTACTATAATTTTATAGAAAAAAAGAAGTATAAAATAATAAATATTTTCAAATTACATGGTTCTATAAATGATGAGGAATCAATTAAAATAAAACGTCAAGATACCCAGGAAC
>DUKA01000238.1 GCA_013329615.1 Candidatus Bathyarchaeota archaeon | reverse complement strand
GTCGGGGTCTTTGAGTTCATGAATGGCGAGGTCTCACCCGAGAGGCCGGCGACCTCGATCATCCGGAGGATCGCCAAGGAGTTGAAGGAGACGAAGGCGCGCGGCGGCAAGATTGTCGTCGTGGCTGGTCCCGCGGTGATACACACGGGAGCGGCGCCCCATCTAGCTCGGATGGCTGAGCTAGGCTACGTGGATGCTCTACTCTCGGGAAACGCGCTGGCGGTACACGACATCGAGTACGCCCTCTACGGCACGTCTCTCGGCGTCGAGCTTGAGGAGGGCGGCAGCAAGAAGGAACCGCGTAACCACATCTCGGCGATAAACGAGGTCATCAAGGCGGGCTCTATGAAGGCGCTCGTGGACGCTGGGCGGGTGAAGTCTGGCATCTTCTATCAGCTCACCGTTAGGGGCATCCCCTACGCGCTAGCGGGCTCCATCAGGGACGACGGCCCTATACCCGAGGTCATAAAGGACTCGGGTAAGGCGCAAGTGAGGTATAGGGAGCTTGTGAAGGACGCCGACTTCGTCCTCATGCTCGCCTCGACACTCCACTCCATAGCTGTTGGAAACATGCTTCCCTCGACGGTCAAGGTGGTCTGCGTCGACATCAACCCCGCCGTTGTGACGAAGCTGAGCGACAGGGGCACCAGCCAGGCAGTGGGGATAGTCTCCGATGTAGGCGCGTTCGTGCCACTCCTCATAGTGGAGCTAGAGAAGCTTGGCTGATGACACGCCTTATGGCGTGCTACTACTTATAACGGAAAAAAATATTTTTCTTAAAGGGGATAAGTGGTCCCGCCTCCGGGATTTGAACCTGGAACCACTCGGTTTCTGCTCAAGGCCTGGTTGCCTTCGCCCCGCGGGGCGGAAGCTACAGNNCTGTAGCTTCCGCCCCGCGGGGCGGAAGCTACAGCCGAATGCTCTACCATTGAGCTAAGGCGGGCTCCGCCAAATGGAGTCTTTAGGGAAAATATAAGCCCTATGGTTAGGCGGCGCTGCCCTTCCCGAAAGCGAGGTGTAGGTTCTTCCTATAGGGGGGTTTGATGATGCCGGCCTCGGTTATGAAGCCGGTTATGTATTTGGCGGGGGTCACATCGAAGCTGGGATTCTTGGCGACGGTGCCTTCTGCAGAGATGCGCACTCTTACGTAGTCGCCTTGCTCGTTGGTGCCCCATACCCAGTTGACCTCGTCGGGGCTCCTCTCCTCGATCTCGATGCCGTCACCATTGCGGCATTTAAGATCGAATGTCATGCGTGGGGCGGCGACGTAGAAGGGTATCCGGTTCTCCTTGGCGAGAACCGCCTTCTCGTATGTGCCTATCTTGTTGGCTGTATCTCCATTCGCCGCTATCCTGTCCGCGCCGACGATCACTATGTCGACCTCGCCCCGGTGCATGTAGTGTCCGGCCGCGTTGTCGGCAATGAGGGCATATGGCACGCCCTCCTGTTGAAGCTCCCACGCCGTCAGCTTTGCGCCCTGACTCCGTGGGCGCGTCTCGTCGGCGTAGACGAATATGCGTTTGCCCGCCCTGTGTGCGACGTAGATGGGGGCGAGGGCGGAGCCGCTGTCCATGAATGCGAGGGCGCCCGCGTTGCAGTGAGTGAGTACCCGAAAACCCTCCTTGATCAGGGCGGCACCGTACTCGCCGATCCTCCGGGATGCCCCGATATCTTCTCGGGCGATCCTGTCCGCCTCGGCGCAGGCTGCAGCGACACGCTCTTCCACGCTGCCCTTTGAAGTCGCCTTCGCGACGCGATCGATCGCGTGGAAGAGGTTCACCGCCGTAGGGCGTGTCTTCCGAAGTGTGTCGGTGGCGCCGGAAACGTACGCCTTGAATTCTCTCAGCTTCATACCGCGCGCCTCGAGTGCTGCCTGTGCGACGCCGTATCCACCGGCTACGCCTATCGAGGGGGCGCCGCGGACGGCCATGTCGCGTATCGCTTCCGCAGTCTCCCTGTGGTTGCACAGGGTGAGAACCTCGAACCTGTGGGGTAGGAGGCGCTGGTCCACCATCTTCACATCTGCGCCCTCGCGCCAGAGCGCGAGCACACCCCGCGTCTCGCCATCGATCTTTACCCTCATTTTATCACCTCGCCGCTCTTCTTCGACCAGAGGTAGAGGTCCATCGTCCCGAGGGGCATGCCGAGGCGAGCGGCGACCCTCGTAAGGATCGCCTCGTATTCGAGGTACCTCTTCCTCGTCAGCGACGCGGGACGCTCCCCAATGATGCCCTGTTCGAGCATGTGGGTGAGGATGTGCTTGTCGATTATGGCGAGGTCTAGGTAGCCAACGTTTCTGAGGAAGTGGCTCGCCTCCTTCATGCCTAGGCCGGTGATGTTCTCGACGAGCCAGTCGCGTGCGACTCGGCTGCTCAATTGGGATGTGATCGTCTTCTTGAGGTCATTTTTGTGTTCGCGTGCCTTGAGGATGAATTCCGCCCGCTTGCTTGGGAACCTGTGCCTGTGTTCGAGGCATGTCCGGAGTTGTTCGAGGTTGCCCTCGCTCATCGTGTCTCCCTCGTTTAGCGCCGCGATGCAGGCGAGTGCCCCGCGCGCGCTATAGTTCGCGGTGAGCAGGCAGAAGACTAGTTCCTCGAACCACCGATCCTCGCCTTCGCCCTGCGCCGCCTGGAACTCTCGGATACGCGCCTCTACCTTGCGCCGGATCTCGGGTTTCTCCGCCTCAGCGCGCACAACGGCGGCGAGCCTGTCGAGGGCATCGGGTGGTTGCACGATCCCTAATCACGGCGGGGCTCCTCTTAAAACCATAGAGGGCACTTTTTGCCGTCCCCGTGTAAACCACGGATACGGATACAGTTATACTAGCAGCGGTCGGGCTATTCTTCTGCAGGTGCCGCCGGCTTGTCAGTGGATGTAAACCTAATCGAATACGAGAATACCCCCGTCAAGCTCGTGGCACTCAGGAAGACGCCAAAGATAGAGACTCCCGGACTCGCCATCGACGAGGTGGACGAGCGCAAGGAGTTCAGCGTCCCATTCTGGGTCGCGGGCGTCCTCGTCGAGTCCGGCCTCGCCAAATACGGCGAAGAGGGACTAACGATGGAAGAGTGGACTTCAACCCACTTCAAGGAACGCTTCAACCCCGGAGGCCCACCCGGCGCGCTCCCCAAGGACTTCTACCAGAAGGCGTACGTCAGCCTCAGGCTCTCCGCCAAGGCGGCTGAAGGCGACGCCGCAAAGACAGAGCAGATAAACAGGCTACACGCAAGGTTCAGGGAAATAATCGACAGTCGCGTCGGTAAGGTGACACGCATAGCAACAACGGAGACCGCGCTGCAGCCCGGTATTCTACAACCCGAGGAGCAGGCGCTCTACCAAGAACTTGAGCACATAGTGACCGGCTGGCGCCGCGACATCAGGAGGCTGAGTACCCGGTAATGGCAAAACAGGTCAGCCACGAGGAGGTCTTCACCCGCTTCGTTGAGGACTTCCGCAACGAAGAGGGCGTCCTCAAGTACGAGCAGGCGATACAGGAGATGCCCATAAAGGGCGTCCGCAGCCTAGTCGTCGACTTCAACGACCTCTACAACTACGACATGGAGCTCGCCACCGAGGTCATGAAGGACCCCGACAGGATACTCGACCTCTTCAGCCGCGTCGTTTATGACAAGCTCAGGCAGCGTGACCTCGTCTACGCCGAGGCGCAGAAGAAGATACACGTACGCGTCAGGGCGCTCCCATCTCTCACACCGCTCAGGAAGATCGGCTCGGAGCACATCGGGCGCCTCGTCATGATCAAGGGCATAATCGTGCGCGCATCCGCCACGACGCCGCAGGTCATGAAGGCTGTCTTCCGCTGCAGCAACTGCAACGAGTTAAACTACATCGACCAAGACGGGGAGACCCTAAAGACGCCGATAAAGTGCGAGCACTGCGACAGCAAGAGCCGATTCGACCTCGTGCCAAAGCTCTCGGTCTTCATGGACTCGCAGAGGGTCACGACGCAGGAGAGGCCGGAGGACCTGCCCCCCGGGCAACTGCCCAGGAGCCTGCACGTCGACCTCAAGGATGATATTGTTGATCAGGCGCGCCCTGGCGACAGGATCACCATCGTGGGCAGCGTCGACCTGCTACAGCGTTTCGGCCGTGGCGGTCAGCTTCGCATCTTCGACATGGTGATGGAGGCGAGCCACATAGAGGTGAGTGGCCGAGAGGCGGAGATGACCGACATCTCGCCCGAGGACGAGGAGAAGATCAAGGAGATAGCGCAGGACCCCTGGGTCCACCGGCGCCTCCTCCAGAGCATCGCGCCGAGCATCTACGGCCACGAAAACATCAAGGAGTCAATACTCTACCTCCTCTTCGGGGGCATAAACAAGAACCTCCCCGACGTCCGCATCAGGGGCGACATAAACGTCCTGCTCGTCGGTGACCCGGGTACGGGTAAGAGTCAGCTCCTCCAGTTCGCCGCGAAGATAGCGCCTAGGGGGCTTATGACGACGGGAAGGGGGAGTACGGCGGCGGGCCTCACGGCAGCCGTCGTTAAGGAGGGGGGGACGGGCAACTTCATACTCGAAGCCGGAGCACTCGTCTTGGCTGACCAGGGGATCTGTTGTATCGACGAGATCGATAAGATGAGGGAGGAGGATCGTGGCGCGATACACCCGGCGATGGAGCAACAGATAGTGCCTATCGCGAAGGGTGGCATTGTCGCCACACTCAACGCCCGCACAAGCATACTCGCCGCCGCGAACCCGACGCTGGGCAGGTACAACCCTTATCAGACCATCGGGCAGAACATCAATCTCCCAGTTACCATTCTCAGCAGGTTCGACGTAATCTTCGTCCTGAAGGACGTCCCCGACGCGGAGAAGGATGCCATCATGGCGGAGCACATACTCGGCCTGCACAGGTCGGCGGGCTCGACTATCACGTCTCCCATCGACCCCGAGTTGTTCCGGAAGTACATTAGCTATGCCAAGACGCGCATCCGCCCACTCCTCAGCGAGGAGGTAATCACCCGCTTCCGCGACTTCTACGTTAAGATGAGGACGGCGAGCATCGAGGGCGGTGAAGCGTCGGCGGTCAGCATCACGGCGCGCCAGTTGGAGAGCCTCGTCAGGCTCGCAGAGGCACGCGCCAAGGCACACCTACGAGCAGAGGTCACGAAGGAGGACGCCGAGGCGGTCATCACCCTCATGCAGAGCAGCCTAGAACAGGTCGGCATCGACGTCTCAACGGGCCAGATAGACATCGACATCCTCTACACGGGCAAACCCAGAAGCCTGCAGACGCAGCTCCAAAAGGTGCTCGGCAAGATAGCCGAACTAGAGAGGACGGGACCTGTGAAGGATGACGATCTCTACGAGGCGCTCGCCGAGGAGGGCATAAACAGGGGCGACGCGGCGAAGCTCATCAGCACTCTGATGAGGGACGGCACGATCTTCTCGCCGCGCCCAGGCACATACAGGCGCGCCTCCTAGGCTCCTCAGTATTATATCCCCCTTTCACCGAAGGCTACGCATGAACATCCTCGGGCATATAGAGGAGATCAGGGCGGAGTTCCCCGCCCTCGCCTACACGAAGTATCTCAACAGCGCCGCACACGGCCCCGCACTCGCACGCGTTCAGGAGAGGGTCGCCGACTGGTGGAAATTCTACACATACGAGAACACCGCCATGAAGGCGCCCGACGCCAAGGGGGAGGCGGCGAAGGCGCTCGGAGTCGATAAAGACGTCATCACGTGGGTAAACAGGGTGAGCTAGGCAGTCAACACGGTCTCCAGCATGCTCAAACTGAAGCGGGGCGACAACATCGTCATAACCGACCTAGGTTATCCTACTGGCTCCTACCCGTTCCTACCGTGAAGGGGGAAGGGTGTCGAGATACGGAGCGTGGCGCATAAAAACGGCGTAATCACCACCAGCGACTTCGAGACCGCCATAGACGATAAGACGCGCATAGTCTCGCTGAGCCACGTCGAGTGGACTTCGGGGCTGTTGCACGACGTAAAAACAGTAACGGGCATCGCGCATGACCACGGCGCGTTGGTGGTCGACGACGGCTATCAGGCGCAGGACAACGTGCGCGTCCGCCCCGCCGAGGACGGCGTCGACTTCTACACGTTCGGTAGCCAGAAGTGGATGTGCTGCCCAGCCATGGCGGGCATCCTGTACGTCAAGCGTGAGATAGCTGACAAGTACGAGCCCACATACAGGTGCTACAACCAGGTCGAGGAGGCATTCAAGGGGCCGCTACAGCCGTGGGAGATGCCAAACCACGACAACATAGCCTCGTGGGACCACCCACTATACGGAGGGGCGGAGAAGTTCAACCAGGGGCTCCTGCCGGCCCACTGTGTCTGGGGCATCCACGCCGCGCTCGAATACTTCAACGATGTCGGCCTCGCGGAGATCGAGGAGAGGAACCGGGTGCTCGCAGACGCCCTGATGGAGGGACTCGGCGGTTTCAAGGTGAAGGTCAACACGCCTAGGAAGGCCAATAGGCACACTGGGCTCGTCACGTTTAGTACGGGTAAGCACGAGGAGAACTTGCGTCTCTACAATGCCCTCGCCAAGGAGGGGATAGTCGTCGCCCTCAGGTACGCCGCGGGGATCGGCGGCATACGCGTCAGCTGCCACTTCTTTAACACGGAGGAGGAGATAGAGGCGCTCCTCGCCGTCGTGAAGAAGACACTCGGCTGATGCCCTCTGGGAAATCCTTAAACGGGTATCGACTCTGCCTATTGTTATCGCGGGCGCTAATGGAGGATTTGTCACGGTAATCAAGGTGGCCATCGCGGGCGTCGGCAACTGCGCCTCCGCCCTCGTGCAGGGCGTCGAGTTCTACAAGAACGTCGAGAAGGACGAGGACATACCCGGAGTCATGCACGCATACTTCGGGGACTATCATATAAGGGACGTAAAGTTCGTCGCGGCGTTCGAGGTGAACAAGCAGAAGATCGGCAAGGACATCTCCGAAGCGATCTGGGCCGACCCCAACTGCTGCGCCAAGTTCAGCGACGTACCCAAGACGGGGGCCAAGGTCTACGCCGGGCCGATAAACGACGGCGTTGCCCCGCACATGTACAACGCCTTCCACGCCGACAAGAGCATAGAAACCGTCGACGTGGCGCAGATACTCAAGGAGAGCGACGCCGACATGCTCGTGAACTACCTGCCCGTCGGCAGCGCCAAGGGCACGCAGGTCTACGCGCAGGCTGCCCTCGACGCTGGCTGCGCATTCGTAAACTGCATACCCGAGTTCATCTGCAGCGTCC
>DUKA01000088.1 GCA_013329615.1 Candidatus Bathyarchaeota archaeon | reverse complement strand
GGCAGCGCTCGTGAAGCTGGGGCTCTGTGTCTCGGTGTAGCCGTTCTCCCAGAACCACTCGCGGGCCGACCTCATGAACTGGGCCTTGATCTTGAATACCATCTGGAGACGCGGGTCCCTGATGCTGAGGTGCCTGTTATCGAGTAGGAACTCGAGGCCGTGCTCCTTCTTGGTTATAGGGAAGTCGGGCATCGCCTCGTAGACTGTGCCCAAATTATTGGCGGAGAGCTCGTAGCCACCCGGGGCGCGCTGGTCCACGCGGACCTTCCCCTTAAGCTCAAGCGTCGACTCCATCTGGAGCTTCTCGAGATTATTGAAGGTGGCTTCGTCGACGTTCTTCTTGTTGACGGTGCACTGCAGTACACCTGTGCCGTCGCGTATTTGGAGGAAGACTATGCTGCCGCTGCTCCTGCTGTTGTAGAGCCAACCGCGTATCTTGACGTCTTCTCCGTCGTGCTTTCCGCCGAGTATCTCGGCTATGTCTACGAAACCGGTCATATTGACCGAATACGATGCCGCGGCTCCGCTATTATAGTCTTCTCTCCCCGCTTCGTAATTTTTGCAGGGGTCCGGGGATAGTGATAAACGGCTCCGGGGCGTCGATCAGGGTAATGAAGATACTCGCCCTAATCGGAAGCCCCCGTAAGAAGGGAAACACGGACCTGCTCGTTGACGCCGCCCTCGCCGAGGCCGCAAAACACGGGCACAAGTGGGAGAAGCTCTACCTCTACGACTACGAGATAAAACCATGCGTGGACTGCCGAGTCTGTAAGAAGGGGGAACTCGTCTGCGTCCTCAAGGACGACATGCCCAAGCTTTACAAGGCGATTGACGCCGCCGACGTCCTCATACTCGGCACCCCCATCTACTGGTACGGCCCAACCGCCAAGATGAAGCTCCTCATCGACAGGCTCCGCCCATACGTCGCCAACCGTAAGTTGGAGGGCAAGAAGGCGTACCTCGTCGCCCCGAGCGAGGAGGGGCCGAGCGCATGTGGCCCACTCGTCGATGGTCTCAAGATGAGCTACAAGTACCTCGGCCTCGTCTACGGCGGCGAGGCGCTGATAACAGCAAACGAGAAGGGCGAGGTCGCGGGGATGCCCGCCGAGATGGAGAAGGCCCGCCGCCTACTCGACGATCTTTAAGCACCACCCATATCGTCAGCCCCAAGCACGTCAACGCCTTCGCTTGACGCCTCGCGAGCAAGCTTCTTGTCGTCCGTGACAAGCGTGTAATTCCCAATCATTGCGGTGATCAAGTAAGATGCATCGTAGAAACTAAGACCATGTTTTCCCGCTAGGTTAAGTATCTTGACGGGGTCGCCGAGGGGCTCGACCGTCATCTTCTTCACAATCTTGGATATCCCATCGAGCGTCGCCGCCGCATTCTCGGGGGTTGACGTTTTTCTGACAAAAGCCTCCTTTCGAAATGCGTTTCCAACCTCGAAAATCGTGAGTGGTAAGACTCTAAAATCTCCCGTGTTCCTCAAAGCCGTTGACCGGTTTTGAAACATGATGATGATGCTGGAGGCATCGAGGAGCTTTGAGGTCATCTCTCATCACGATCTTGGCGTATGTCTTCTATGAAGTTCTCCCTAGGGATATCCTTGAGAAGTTCAGCAACTTCATCAATTATTCTGTCGGTTTCTTCGGATTCGAGTCGTTCCGCTTCATTCTCCAGCGTTTCCCGTATGAGTGCGCTTACGTTGACGCCGTGGCGACTGAGCTTCTCCTTTAGTTCCTTTGGGACCTTCGCGGTCACCGTCTCGGTAGCACCCATATTGGTAACACCTAGTATGGTATTACGAAAACGGTATAATTAAGCTTTGTTGGCTACCGCGTGAAGAAGGCGCCAAGCCCCGTCTGGCGTGGGCGGCCGACGAGCTCGTCGAAGCTCATGTCCAGCGCGTCGAGCACCTGCTCGAAGGTGCCCTCGAGGTACTCCTCCATCTTGCCGATGTCGACGTCCTTCTTGCCGGCGATCTGCACGGGTTTGACGCCGTCCTTGGTGACGACGTAGCTGATTATGTCTCCCTCCTTGAGCTCGTATCCCTGCTCCTGAAGCATCCTTCCCGCCTTGACGTGCTGTGGGGTGGTGTCGTAGCCGTCCAGGCCCTTGCCGAGCATCATGCTGAAGGCGACCTCCTCTATGGCGAACTCGCGGTTCTTTAGGCGGAGGTTTATGGTGGTGACGAGGTTCTTGATCTCCTCCTTGGCGGCGGGGAACTCGTCCGGTGTGTCCACGTTGCTGAGGATGGTCGTGAGTTTGACGAAGGCGTCCTTGAGTATGGGAGGTATGTGGCGCTTCTTCCCCGTGAGCCCCTTTATGTCGAGCTTTCCATCTGGGTAGACGCCGAGGTAGTTCTTCTTGCGGCTGCTGAATATGGCGTAGCGGTACGTCTTGTCGACGTCCAGGTCGATCCCCAACTCTGCGTCAGCCCAAGAGACGAGGCCATCGATCTGCTCCTTAGACGGCTTCTCTAGGAAGACTGAGTCTGTGTCGCCGTAGATGACCTCGATGCCGAGGTGCTGGCTCTGGTCTACGGCCTTGTTCATGGCGTATCTGCCGACTGCGGCTGTGCTCTCGGCGAGGGGCGGGCAGTATAGTGGGAAACTCTCGGAGCCGAAGACACCGTAGCTGGCGTTGAGGAAGACTTTGAGGGCCTGCGTGACGACGTCGTAGTACTGGCGCTCCTCGGCGCTGAGCGCCTTGTCCTTGCTCCGTGGCTTGTACCACTGGACACGGAGGTCGCGTAGGCTGCCGATGATGAGGCTGGCCATGCCCCTGTTCTTCTTACAGACCCAGTGTGGGGTACCGGGGACGATGTTGTCCCTGCACTCGGGGTGGTTGCATAGGATGGTGTCGTAGCTGAGGTTCCAGTTGCGGATGGCGCTGGGGTAGAGGCTCGCGAAGTCGCAGACGACTACGCCGAAGTGGACGCCGGGCTTGGGGTCGCGGACGATGGCGCCCTGGTACTTCTTGCCCTTGATGATGCTGGTTGTGCTGGTCTGCCCCTTGATGTCGAGTATGTCCTGCGTGTTTGGGATGAGCCAACCACGCCTGCGGTGCTCCCACTCCATGAGGGCGAGTATCCACCTGCTGACGCCGTTGCGGGTGACGTCCTCCATGATCATCTTGCTGATGCGTGTGAGGAGGACGATGAGGTTCATGGCGAGGTCGTGGTTGAAGGCTGTGAGTTGGTAGGTGAGGTCGGCGTCGTTGAGGCAGTACTGGGCGAGATCTTGGATGTTGGCGGTAGCTATGTCTCCGACTGCGAGCTTCTCCATGTTGAGGAGGCTCTTTGATATCTCGTTGAGTGTGTTCTCCCTGTAGCGGTTGCCGAAGGCGTAGCCCTGTATGCTCCTGTTCATGAAGAACTTGTAGAGGTCGAGGTGTACGCCGTTGCGTAGGAAGGCGAAGCGGCGACCCATCACGATGGGATTCTCGGAGTCGGGGACGCCAAGGTTCTTAGCCCTGTTGCGCATGAAGCGGAAGTCGAAGTCGTCACCGTTGAATGTGAGGACGACGGGGTACTCGTCGAGTATACTGAAGGTGTCCCGGATCATGTCGCGCTCGTCGGTGTAGACCTTGACCTCAGCGCCGAGTACGACGGGTGTGGGGACGTCGTGACCGGTGTCGTTGAGCACAATTATGCGGCGCATGCCGTCGCTGGCGCTGAAGCCGACGGCGGTGATGGGTTCCTGCGCCTCGTCGGCGTTGGGGAGCCTGTTCTGGACGCTTGGGCGGACCTCGATGTCTACGGCTACTCGGCGGAGTTTTGGAACGGGGCACTGCAGGAGGCGCGTCCACTCCTTCATGTTACCCCTGAACTCGGGCTCTATCTTTGCGAGTATGGCGTCGATCTTCGCATCGGTCTCCGCGTCGAGCTTGTAGCCGGCGTCGACGAGGTTACCGTTCTCCACGCGGTAGGGCATCCCGGTGATCAGCTGCCTGTCGTAGATGTAGCACTGGTAGTAGCGGATTCTGCTCTCCCACGAGTCGCCGATGATGCTGCGAATCGGCTGGCCCCTGCCCCCGCCTATGCTGAGGGGGTCCTTGGCAACGACCTTTGTGACGGTTATCTCCTCGTCGGCGAGTGGGTCGTGTTTCTTGACCTCCTCCATGAAGAAGTAGCCCTCGTGGCGGAGTAGGCGCTGGTTCTTCTCGAGTTCCCTTGCTGGTTCCCGGCTGACACAGTAGGGTAGGTGGCTGGTGTTGTCGTACCAGAGGTAGACCTGCTGGCTCACCGGCTCGTATAGACGCAGGTATGCCTTCTGCTCCTCGCCGTCGTAGCCGGCACTGACGAGGTAGCTTGTGGGGAGGTTGTCGGGGGCTAGTCGCCCCTTTGGTCTTATCTCCTCCTCGCCCTCGTCGTGGATGAAGTCGGGAGCCGCCATATCGTCATGGGTTGCGTCTCGCCACAAGATAATGGTTCCTAGGTGACGCGGTCAACGTTTGATAAATGTTAAATCTCCGCCGATTTAACGAGAACCATGTCATCTTTTGGCGCCCTGAAGCTGATCACGGTCGTCCTGTTGAGCTCGATTGTTTCCGTGGGTTCGACGGTCGCCATCGTCCGGTATGCCCCCGAGTTCGTCGCCATGCCTCTGCCCGAGCCCGACGTCCAGCTCAAGACCTACGTCGCCCTCGCCTCGTTGGAGTGCCCGTCCCACACCGATTGGGAGGATGCCCCCGGGCTCGCGTCGAGCTTCTACCTCAGACAGGACGGCGCGGCCCTGATCCTGCTGAGCTACCGCTACTCCTACATGTATGAGACGAACAACCCGGACGCGAGGGCCTTCATCTACCTCAAAGCCACGGTGGACGGCGTCCCGCTGGAGACCTACGAGGTCTGCGCCTCATACATGGATGAATCCGCCCGGATGGGGAACACACTCCTCTTCCACGCCTTCGGGCTCAAGCAGGGTACGCATAACCTAGCATTCACGTGGCGGAATCAGGGGGCAGCCGACGGCTACCTCGAGAACGTTGTGATCGACTTCGTCATGATCCCCACTAGGAACGTCTCCTAGCCTCTGCGTCTCGACGCGGTGTTCATGTAGAGCGTCTCTAGCACGATGTAGGCGGCTTGGATGGCTGTCAGCCCCGAGTCGTAGCTTGGGGAGACCTCGTTTAGGTCGAATCCGACGAGGCGCTTGTCGACGATTCCGGCGATGAGGTCGAGTAGCTGGGTGACTGTGATGCCCTCGGGGCTGGGGTTGCCTACGGCTGGCGCCTCAGCGGGGTCGACGGCGTCCATGTCGACGCTTAGGTATACGGAGTTGACACCTTCGAGGGTGTCTTTTATCATCTCGGTGATGGGTTGGGCTCCGAATCGCTTGACGTCCTGCGCCGTGATGACTGTTATGCCCTTCTCGTTAGCGTACTCTATCTCCTCCGCCGAGAGGGCACGGGCGGCGACTACGATGAGCTTGAATCCCTGCTCCTCGTGCGCCCTGCGCAGGTAGGTCGCGTGGCAGAGCCTCTCCTCGAACAGCTCGTCGCGCAGGTCTAGGTGGGCGTCGAAGACGACGACGGCATCTGGGCGTAGGGCGCGGAGCGCGCCGAGGGTGATTGTGTGCTCACCCCCAAGCATAACGGGGAACTTTCCCATGCCCCTGATCTCCTCGACAACCCGGCGGATGTTCTCCACCGCGGGCTCCACCTCAGACTCGACGATGTCGCCCATGTCTACGAGGCTGAGGTCGTCCCAGTCGAGACCCGTCCTGACGCTGTAGCTCTCCATGTACTGGCTCGCCTCACGGATGGCTGTGGGGGCGAACCTGCTCCCGCCCCGGTACGAGGCGGTCTTATCGAGGGGTGCCCCGAAGAGGAGGATATCAGCATCTTCTGGTTTTCCCGACTTCTCGAAGAACAACTCGGGGACAGGCTTCAGTAGCTCGTCGAACTTCATCCCTGTACTTCCTTCCACCGGTAGCATTTTGTCAAGTGGTCGTTCACGAGGCCGGCCGCCTGCATGTAGGCGTAGCAGATCGTGGGGCCGACGAAGTTGAAGCCCCGCTTCTTGAGGTCCTTGCTCATGGCGCGGCTCTCCTCGGTCTCGGCGGGCATCTCCTTGAAGCTGGTGAATGAGTTGAGCTTGGGTTTGCCGCCGACGAAGCCCCAGATGTACTCGTCGAATAACCCGAACTCCTTCTGGACCATAAGGAAGGCGCGGGCGTTCTGCACTGCGGACTCTATCTTCCTGCGGTTGCGGATGATGCCGGGGTGCGCCATGATCCTCTCGGTATCCGCCTCGGTGTACTTCGCCACCTTCGCGGGGTCGAAGTTGTCGTAGGCTTGGCGGTAGGCGTCGCGCCTGTGCAGGACGGTGCGCCAGCTGAGCCCCGCCTGCACGCCCTCTAGGACTATGAACTCGAAGTGGAGCCGGTCGTCATGCACAGGTACGCCCCACTCCTCGTCGTGGTAGGCAGTCATCTGTGGGTCGCCGGTGCCCCAGCCGCAGGTCTCCTTCATGGGTGAGCCGTGTGTGGATGCCCTGAAAAGCCTTACGAACACTCATATCAATATTCTTAAATATGTAGCTGCGGGAGCCTCTTCAGACCATAATGGCGAACGCGAAGGAGATCAAGGAAGCAGTAAAGGCGAAGTATACGGCAGTAGCCGAGTCAAGAAACACCGGCTGTGGGTGCGGCGACGGCGGCTGTGGCTGTGGCGGCGAGGCCGAGGGCGGCAGTTGCTGCAGCGGGGGCGTAGACCCCATGCAGGCGGCCGAGATGATAGGCTACAACGTCGAGGAGCTCGAGGAGATACCACAGGAGGCCATTCTTGGCCTCGGCTGTGGCTCCCCGGTGGGCTATGTGGGTCTCAAGGCGGGGGAGACGGTACTCGACCTCGGCTCCGGCGGGGGCATAGATGTCTTTCTCGCGGCGAAGAAGGTCGGCTCAAAAGGCAGGGTCTACGGAGTCGACATGAACGAGGCCATGATCAGGAGGGCGAAGGAGGCGGCGGAGGAATATGGCTTCGAGAACGTCGAGTTCCGCCTCGGCGAGATAGAGCAGATGCCCATCGACGACGGCACAATCGACGCCATAATCAGTAACTGCGTAATCAACCTCAGCCCCGACAAGCCGCAGGTCTTCCGCGAGGCGCACCGCGTCCTAAAGCCCGGAGGCAGGATAACCGTATCCGACATAGTCACCGAGGGCAGGATACCCGAGGAGATCAGGAAGGACCTCGACTCGTGGGCCAGCTGCGTCTCCGGCGCCCTCCCGCAGGAGGAGTACCTAAAGGATATAGAGGCAGCCGGCTTCCAGAAGCCAAAGATACTGAAAGAGTCCTTCTATGACACCAGCGAGTACAACATAGACTTCAAGGTGAAGAGCGTCACAGTCGAAGCCTACAAGTCGTAGTGCCACTGCACTTAGGCGACGACTACCTTGTCCACGCTGTGGACGACGGCGCCTATGCGCGCTATGTGAGCCTTGAGCTCCTCGAAGTCGATGCTGTTCCCCTCGACGGTGACCTTGAGGCTCTCCGTCCTCTCATCGATCTCCTCGAGGCCCACATCCACCTTGGTGACCTCCTTAAGCTCCCCTAGGTACTCCGCAAACTCCGCCAGCGGCGGTTGGTGAGGCTTCAAAACGTCTAAAACCAGAAACTTTATCCCTAATCTCTTCAACGTGGCTCAATCCTCCGAACATCCGTCCGGGGGTTTGCAGCCTATACTCTAAGGCGGTTGATATTAAAACTTGGCATCCCACCCCACGGGTGATTCATAACTCTTAATACCACCAGTGGGCTGAATAAGCCCGAGATTGGAGTATTCTCGTAGGAGAGTATTCTCCCGTAAGGCCGACGGTTGCCGGCCATAGGAGCTAAAAGAGCGTAATTGGGTAGTTCGGAGTCGGAGGAGCCCTCGGATCGTGAGGGCTTCAGCGACGCGATTCACGGCAGGTTCGACAAGATAGGCGAGTACCTTCAGGTCACGCGTTCCAAGGGGATTCTCCGCCGCTACTTCGTAATGAACGCCTTCGACGGCGCCATGACTAGCCTCGGCGTCGTGATAGGCAGCTACGTAACGTCAATCAACGACCCCCGCACGGTCATAGGCGTCATACTGGTGAGCGGGGTCGCCATGGCGGTCTCCGGGTTCTCGGGAACATACATGACGGAGAGCGCAGAGAGGGCGCGCAGCCTGAACGAGCTCGAGGACTCGATGCTCATCGACCTCGAAGAGACCATGTACGGGCGCGCTTCGCGGTTCGTCTCCGTCTTCGCCGCTGTCGTCGACGGCTCCGCCCCATTCATAGCCTCAATCCCCTGTATGATCCCATTCATAATCGCGGTGCTGGGGCTGCTGGAGATACACTTGGCCTTCTACACCAGCGTAACGGCGAGCCTATTAGTCCTCTTCACCCTCGGCGTCTTCCTGGGGAATCTGAGCGAGAAGCACGCCCTGTTCTCGGGGCTGAAAATGGTGGTGGCCGGCGTATTCGTCGCGCTCGTCGCCCTGCTCCTCGGCGGCCACTAGCTGGTATAGTAGTAGTTACGCGATTCCTTCTGCTCCCTGTCGAGTCTACTCCCCGGCTTGTTGACACGTGGCCTCTTCGTGTCAGCGTCGCGGCGGAAGGTGACGCCCATCTGCTCGAGGAAAGCGTTCATCCCGTCCTCGAGGCTCAATGGCTGCCCGGCGTGCCCGCTCTTCCCGGCCTCCCCCGTGAAGACCATCAGCTTGTCGGCGATGAAGTCCTGAGTGACTATGTCGTGCTCGACGACGAAGGCGGTTACGCCCCTCATCTTTGTGATCCGGCGTATGGAGCGCGCCACGGCCAGGCGCTCCTCGACGTCTAGGTATGCGCTCGGCTCGTCGAGTAGGTAGATGTCGCTGTCCCTGCTCAGGCACTCCGCGATGGCGACACGTTGGAGTTCGCCTCCCGAGAGCACCTTGACGTCCCTCTCGAGCATCCGCTTGACGTGTAGGGGGTCGATGACCTCGGCTGTGAACCACTGCTCACCGTACTTTTCCCCCGCCGACTTGCGCAGAACCTGTTCGACGGTGCCGGGGACACTGCTCTGGCTGATGTACTGTGGCTTGTAGCTCACCCTGAGGGTCGGGTTGTTGACCGCGCCCTCGTCGGGGGTCTCGACGCCCGCGAGCATCTTGATGAAGGTCGTCTTACCGATGCCGTTCATGCCGAGGATGCCCACGACGTCCCCGACNNCCCCGCCTCGACGTCGAGGCTGAAGCCGCCGTAGCGCTTCTTCAGCTCGCTCCACTGCAGGAGTGAGCGCGCCCCCTTCCTGTCTGGGTTCGGCGGCTTGTCGTGGAAGATGATGGGTGTCTCCCTGAAGCGGACGTTCTCGTCGGGGATGTACCCGTTTATGTAGATGTTTATGCCCTCGCGCACCGAGTGGATGTGGCTCACGATGCCGTAGACGTCGGGCTCGCCGTAGAGAAGGAAAATGTCGTCACTCATGTAGTCGAGGACGGCGAGGTCGTGCTCAGCGGCTACTACCATCTTCTCGGCGTCCACGAGCCTCCTTATGGCGCGTGCCGCCTTCGTGCGCTGATAGACGTCGAGGTGGCTGCTTGGCTCGTCGAAGAGGTACACCTTGGCGTCCCTGAGGATCGCCGTGGCGATGGCTACACGCTGAAGCTCACCACCTGATAGGACGTCGAGCGTCCTGTCCATGAGGTGTTCGAGTTCCAGCTCGCTCGCAACCTCCTCCATGGCGCCCCTCTGGTCGAGCCTCTTCAGCACCTCTCCCACGGTGCCCTTGACTATCTTCGGGATCCTGTCCACATACTGCGGCTTGTGCACGACCTGCATGCGTCCCCCATAGAGGGCGTCGAGGTAGTCGTACATGGGCTGCCCGGCATAATTCTCCTTCACCTGCTCCTTCGTCGGCGGCTCGGCGTAGTTGCCGAGGTTTGGCACCATCTCGCCGCTCAGTATACGCAGGATGGTCGACTTGCCTATGCCGTTGCGGCCGAGGAGGCCGACGACGCTCCCCTGTTTGAGTGTGGGCATCCTGTAGAGGGTGAAAGCGTTCGGACCGAAGCGGTGCATGTGGTCGGTCTTTAGTTCGTCGGGCAGGTTGACGATGCGCAGGGCGTCGAATGGGCACTTCTTCACGCAGATGCCG
>DUKA01000237.1 GCA_013329615.1 Candidatus Bathyarchaeota archaeon | reverse complement strand
TTCGTAACCAGCATCCTAGGCTACACGCCTATCGGGCCATAAAACCACCAAAATACCCTAACTTTTCTTTCCTTCAACTTTTTCCGACAAAACATTTTACCTTAAAAGGCACTCTGCAAAACTATTTAAACCCTATACTGGGTACTGATACGGTAGTTGATGCTGGTATGTCGGAGATTCTAAGAATCGAAAACGTAAGAAAGTATTTCGGTCGCTTTGCCGCCGTTGATGACATCAGCATAGGCCTCAAGGAAGGGGGAATATACCTCCTCGTCGGCCCCAACGGATGCGGTAAATCGACGCTCACCAACTGCATTTCAGGTCTATTCCACCCCGAAGAGGGTCACATCTATTACCGAGACGAGGACATCACCCAAGAGGAGATGTACAAGATCTCCCGAAGAGGCCTCGTCCGAACATTCCAAATCGCATCCCCGTTCCTAAGGCTCACGACCCTCGAGAACATGCTCGTCGCCCTCCCAGATAACGCTGGTGAGAACCTCTTCAAGTCTCTCGCGAAGCCTACATGGATCGACAGCGAAATGAGCGCGGTCAGGAGGGCTTCGGAGCTTCTCAGGGTACTCGGTCTGAAGCATGTCTGGAACAAGCCAGCCAACACGCTGAGCGGAGGTGAGCTTAAACTACTCGAGATCGGCAGGACGCTGATGTCGGGTGCAGAAACCATACTCCTCGACGAGCCCGTCGGCAGCATCGACCCCAAGCTCTGCCACCAGATCTTCAACCACGTCCTCAAGCTCCGCGACGAGCTGGGAATCACCTTCCTCGTCATCGAGCACAGGCTCGAGGTCGCGGCGCAGTATGCGGACCACGTCTTCGCGATGGACCGCGGCAAGCTGGTCGTCGAGGGCACCGCAGAAGAGGTGTTCGAAGACCCACGCGTCATCGAAGCCTATCTAGGTGAGTAATATGGGTAACATACTAGAGACAAAGGGACTTAACGTCGGCTACGGCCCCATCCACGTCATATACGACCTCGACTTCGAGGTTCCAGACGGGGAGGTCACGGTCATCGTCGGCCCCAACGGCGTCGGCAAGACCACGCTACTAAAGGCCATCATGGGCCTCGCCACAGTCTACTCGGGCCAGGTCTTCTTCCAGGGCACGGATATCACGAAGCTCCCGCCCTACGAAAGGACGAAGCTCGGCATCGGGTACATGCCCCAGACTGGCAACATCTTCAGTAAGCTCACCGTCGAGGACAACCTTAAGATGGCGGCCTACACGGTGAACAGCGAGAAGACCTACCACGACAAGCTCGAGTTCGTCTTCAACCTCTTCCCGAGGCTCAAAGAGTACATGCCCCGCGCCGCAGGCACGTTGAGTGGCGGTGAGCGCCAGATGCTCGCCGAGGGCATGGTCCTCATGAGGGAGCCAAAGCTGATGATGGTGGACGAGCCAACCGCAGGACTGATGCCAAAGCTCGTAAACGACGTCATGAGGCAGCTCGAGAAGATGGCAGAGACCACGGGCCTCCCCATCGTCCTTGTCGAGCAGCGCGCCAAGCGCGCACTACAGGTAGGCGACAAGGCCTACATGATGCGCGGCGGAAAGTTCACATTCTCGGGCAAGGCGGACGCACTCGCAAACCACCCGCAGCTCAACGAGATGTACTTGGGCGCCGTCGACACGGTACAGGCTGTCAAGGAGTAATGCTCCCCAACCTTTTTTCAACTAGCCCTTTCTAAGCGGGAGGGGTTTTTCTCTAACTCCCTTTAAATCAAGCCGTTCCTAGGCTCCTACTATGGACAAGTACGAGTGTAGTGTATGCGGTTACATTTACGATCCCGCCGAGGGGGATCCTCCATCTGGTGTTGCCCCCGGGACCTCGTTCGAGGCAATACCTGCGAGCTGGGTCTGCCCCATCTGCGGCGCACCCAAGGACGCCTTCAGGAAGAAGAGCTAATGGCGTAGTCGACCCAGTAGAAGCCGTGGCCGTGGAAGACATTTCCCTCGTCGAATTTCTGCACGTGCTTGCCGAATAATGCCACCAGCTCCTCGGTCGAGTAGTAGTTCTTCAACACCATATGCTGGCTGCCGTCGTTCAAGGTGCGTAGCTTGTACGTGTTCTCGTCTCCCTCCTTTGTGACGACGGGTCCGCCTATGCCGGGTATGTAGGCATTATCGGCGATGAAGACCCTCGACCCGGGGCGCAGGACCGTGTGGAGCGTATCTATCCACCCGTGTAGCCGCGCCTTCGGGATGTGGCTCAGCCAAAAGGTGGTCAGGGCTCCGTCGAATGATGCGGGCTCGAACGGGGACTCGTAGGCGTCGCCCTTCATGAACTTTACGGGGCACCCGTACTCCTTCGACCTCGCGATCTCCAGCACGTCTTCGTTTATGTCCAGCCCCGTGATGCTCTTCGCGGTCTCCGATAGGATGCGATCCCACCAACCCGTCCCGCAGGCGAGGTCGATGACGTCGCGTCCCTTCAGTGAGGTCTGTATCGCCTTCGCCATGAGTGCCTGCTCCTCTTGGCGGTGGGGGTCGGTCATGTAGTAGACCTCCTCGTACTCCCTTGCGCGTTTGCGGTAGTAGTCGACGAGTTCGCCCATTGGGGTAGAAGGTACGCCTTTGACTGAAAAAGGGTTGCTAGTACACGCCGGGTATGAGGCGGTATCGCACCATGTCCTGATACTCCCGGTACTTGTTCCCGTACTGCTTTATCAGCGCCTCCTCCTCGGTCTTGATCTGGCTGATTATAACCATCCACGAGAGGAGGGCGAGCCCTATGGTCTCCACCTGCGGGATGATGACGACCAGTCCCGTCGTCAGTATTAGGAAGCCGAAGTAGTAGGGGTGCCTGACGATCGCGTATGGGCCCCCCGTCAGGAGCTTCCCCCTGTAGTTCGTCTTCCAGTAGCTCCACCAGAAGACGATGTAGTAGATGCCGAGGAGTATCAGCGCGGCTCCGATAATGGTGGTGGGGGCGAGCAGGTCCATCTCTAATCCTTCACTGGGTATGTGATGAGGTCCCTCTTGAACTTGGTGAGGCTCTCGCAGCCAGTCTGGGTGCAGGTAACCGTGTCTTCGACCCTGACCCCTATCTCACCGACTATGTAGATGCCGGGCTCGTCACTGAAAACCATCCCCGGCTCGAGCTTCTGTTTGTTGTTCCTGACGATGTAGGGGTACTCGTGTATCTGTAGCCCGATGCCGTGGCCGAGGCGGTGTATGAAGTACTTACCGTACCCGGCGTCGTCGATGACCTTCCTCCCCGCCTTGTCGATCGACTCGCATGTGGCGCCGGGCTTCACGGCCTCGAAAGCTGCCCTGTTCGCTCTTAGGACAATGTCGTATATCTCCCTCTGCCTCTGACTCGGCTCGCCGTAAAAGACCGTCCTCGTGATGTCGCTCCAGTAGCCGTGGACTGTGCAGCCCATGTCGACAAGTATGGCGTCGCCTGGCTTCAGGCGGCGGTCGCCGGGGTGCCCATGTGGGAGGGCGGCTCTCTCACCGAAGAGAACGCCCGGGAAGGATTGCCCTCCGCCGAGCCTTCGCATCTCTGACGTTAGAATCTCACTAAGTTCCGCCTCGGTCATCCCCGTGTAGAACTTGCCGAACCCCGTCTCTAGGGCCCTGTCCGCTATGTGGCACGCCATTCTTGTCCATTCGAGTTCCTGTGGCGTCTTTACCATGCGGGTGTAGCCGATCTGCTCGGATGCGTCGACGAGCTTGGCGTTGGGCAGCGCGGCTTGGAGCTTGTTCACCCAGCCCCACGGCGCCTCCTCGGGGACGCCGATCTTGGCGGAGCCAAGCCCCCCCTTCTTGATCGTCTCAGCGATGAGCTTTATCGGGTCCTCATGTTCGTCCCAGATAGCCTTCGTCTTGAACCAGGGGTTCTGCCCCCTAAGCTCAGCCTCGAGCTTGTTAACTACAAATGTCGGCTCCCCATCGACGGGGATGAGCGCCACTGCTGGGCGCTCGCTTAGACCTATGCTGAAGCCCGTGTAGTAGGCTATGTTTACGCCGGGGAAGAGCAGGAGGGCGTCGAAGCCGTCCTCCTTGAGGTTCTTCAGGAGTTCCTCTGCCCTAAAACGGTTGAACTCGCTCATGGGCTCAAGTGGGCCGTCTCTGGGTTTAACGGTTTTCCGGAGAAAGAGGGTTTCAAACTGGTTGGATAAGGGAGAGCATTTACAGCTTTGCGAGGAAGTCCGTCATCATCTTATTGACGTCGGTTCCATCCTCGTACTTTACCGAAGCCTTCGTCCTGCCGAAGGTGTCGATACTGTGGCCCTCATAGGCGACCTTCCTCTTCAGAACAAGTTCGCCCAGCTTCGCCATCGCCTTTTTCTCCTGTTCACTGCCTTTCGCTGGGGCGGTGCAACCTTCGAGAATAACGATCTGGTCGGTCCTGAGGCGGAAGCTTATTCCGTCAACGATCTCGACCGGTGTAGCTACTTTTACGACCATGTCGTTCTCTAACGCAACTCATCCAACTATTTTAAACTTATCTCTTTTATTCCTATGAGTATAAAAAGGGGCGGCGGATATGCAAGTGTTTCTTCGTCGTTGTCGAAGTTGGCGTATTGACGATTAATGAGTGGGCGAAAAGGATTTTATTGCGTCGGTCTCCCTAGTGGGTGCGTGGGCCGGTAGTCTAGCTTGGTGGAACGCCGCGTTCACACCGCGGAGGTCGCCGGTTCAAGTCCGGCCCGGCCCACCACCTCATGACTCTATCCTGCGGTCCTTCTCGCGTACGAGCGCCATGAAGATGAGCGCCGCGGCGGCGCAGGCTGTCAAGAACCACCACGCCGGCGAGTACGAGCCGGTCGAGTCGATGATGTATCCGAAGATGGGCGGCCCGACGATGTTGCCGATCATGAGAATCATGAGCGAGTAGCCCATAGCAAGCCCCATCGACTCCCTTCGGCTGAACTCGGAGACGAGGATGAGGTTGAGTCCGCCCCAGCCTATTGCGGCGAAGCCAAAGACGCCGAAGACGAGGGTGAGCACTAGGTAGGATGTGCCCGGCGTGATGAACTGCATCACCACCGTCATGGCGAGCATTATGGTGCAGGCGATGAGCAGGGGCTTGCGCCTGCTCCCCCCTAGAACCCTGTCACTCAGGGAGCCGAAAGTGAGCTTGCCGATGACCCCGCCCACGTTGGCGATGGCGAGGTAGACCCCCGCCGTCGTCACGGTCAGCCCGACGGCGTCCTTCAGGAAGATGATGAGGTACGTCGTGAGGGAGTAGTCGACCGCCATGAAGCCTATGCAGGAGATGCTCACGAGGAGTACGTTTCGATCTAGGATGACCTCTCGTATCGCCGCCCAGTTTCTGGGGGTGCTCGCCTCACTCGGCTTGGCGGCGCCGGTCGGCGGGTCCCTGTAGAGTATCGAGGCGATGACTGCGGCGGCCATGGAGACGACGCCCACCGCGACGAAACCGTACCTCCATCCGAAGCCAACTGCGATGAGGGGCAGCGTTATCGCGGTCACTATGCCTGCGACGGTTATGGATGTTTGGTGGAGCCCAATCGCTGTGCCCCTCTCGTTCACCGGGAACCACTGGAGTATCGCCTTCGTGGCGACGGCGGGGAAGCAGCCGCAACCTATGCCGCCGAGGAAGAGGACGGCGGAGGCGCCGGGGAGCGTATCCGTGAAGTACATTGTGACTA
The DNA here is from genome assembly GCA_013329615.1 of Candidatus Bathyarchaeota archaeon. Classification (GTDB taxonomy): domain Archaea; phylum Thermoproteota; class Bathyarchaeia; order TCS64; family TCS64; genus UBA8941; species UBA8941 sp8941u. Next base: position 9,017 of record DUKA01000237.1, on the reverse strand, counting down.
TGAGAGCCCCCGCGATGAATGTACCCACGAATAACATCCTGCGAATACCGACTCTGTCGATCAGCCAGCCGGCGGGGACCTGAAATATCGAGTAGCCAAGCGCTGCCGCTGATACGAGCAGCCCGATCTCCGTGTTTGAGAGGTGCAGCTCGTCGACTATGAAGGGGGAGAGGGGCGGCACTGTGACCCTGATGGCGTAGACGGCGAAGTAGGTCACCCAGGCGATCCCGAGGACGACCCAGCGGAAACCGGCTCCCTCTCTGGTGCCCTTCTTCTCCATCAATTCCTCCCAAAAATCCGCCTACGCTGTTAAACTTGTTGGGGCATCCCGTTAATCCGATCTACTACTAGCCTGAGATAAATGAGGGAAAAGGATTGGTTGTGCTTTGGCTGCCCTACTTCTCGGCCTTCCTCGCCTCGCCCTGGCTGAAGTGGAGCTGGCTGAAAAGCCACTTGTTGCCGAACCTCTCAAGGCCGGCTGTGAGCTGGGCGTGCTTCTCCCCCTTCGCGCCGAGGAGGTCCATAGTCGTATCGGCTGAGACGAGTGCGAGGGAGCCCATGTGGCTGAGCTCCTTCGCCTCCACTGTCGCCTTCGCCGAGCCCGCCTCTGCCCACCTCTTCTCGAGGTGTGCACGTAGCTGCGCGCCCGCGAGGCGTCTCTGCTCGCCGCCGTGGCTGAGGACGATCTCTGTGCCCGGCGCCATGAGAGACATCAGCTTGTCGAGTCTCTTCTCCTGGTATGCCGCCGCGAACTCACCGAGGGCGGCCTTAAGCTCTGCATCTGCTTTCCCGTTCTTCATCTTAACCACCTGCGTTTTTGGTTAGTGTTTATTACCATTAATCGCTATGTCTGTCTTCCCCTGGGACACTCAGTTTGGCTTACGTTGACACTAAAATGTAGCCGAGGTACGGTTTCGCCTCGGTAAACCCTTATCACAGTTATACGATGAACCTTCAGTGTCATGGATCATCAGAGGATCGGTTCCCGTGGGCACCTCTTCACGTGGATGGAGCCCTACCACACGAACGTCTACGCGATAGTCTGTCCCAAACGCGTTTTCATCGTCGACACCTTCCTCGGCCCCAAGCCAATGGAGGAGGTGAAGGCTAAGCTAACCAAAGAGGGCGTGACTGGGAGGCCCTTCGTGGTCTTCAACACCCACGCCGACTACGACCACTTCTGGGGCAACCAGTCCTTCGAGGGCTCCATCATCGTCGCCCACGACTCCGCGCTCAGGCGCATACGCACACAGGGGGACGAGGGTCTCCGGGAGTATGGCGCCCAGAAGATGGGCGAGGTCAGACTAACTCCCCCGAATCTCGTCTTCAGGAAGAAGATAGCCTTCGTCGAGGAGGGTGTCGAGTTCTTCTACACGCCCGGCCACACGGGTGACAGCAGCAGCTGCTACGACTCGGTCGATAAAGTGCTGCTCGCTGGAGACAACCTCGAGGCGCCCTACCCCTATGTAAATCTGCTCAACCTCAAGGAGTACACGCAGAGCCTCGAGGAGTACACGCGACTCGGGGCGAAGATGACAATACCGGGGCACGACCCACCCCAACAAGACAGAACGCTCCTCGAAGAGAACCTAGCCTACATCCGCGGCGTCGCCTCAGGGCACGTCGACCTCGGCATCATGGATCAAGGCAGACTCCACATACACTATCACAACACCGTCCGCCTCGCCGAACTATACCTCGAAAAAGCAGACGCGAAGAAATCCCGGAGCTACTACGAGGAGGCGCTGAAGGTGCTCTCACTCCTCGAACCAGGCCCCGTGAACGACGAGCGAAAGAAGGAGATCACCGCCCACCTAACCGCGCTGTCCTTCTAACCGCGCACACAACATTGAGGGGGGACACCCGACTGACTAATTTTAAAACCCCTTTGACTAAAATAAGCATGGAAATGGCTCCGTTAAAGATCCAAAATGTACTAAAGTGTACACAAACCAACATTAAAATGCACGAAAAAGACGCTGAAACGGGCCCTTTTTGATCACGAAGGGGGTTCAAAGGCTCCGATAAGGGCCAGAAAGATACACAAACGGGTTGACGAGTTTACCTCGAAAACACTCTGAGAGCGTCGAAGGCGCGCCCTGCGTCGTCCTCCCTGAGTATAAAGCTGATCTCGCCGTCCGCTTCGTTCGCGTCGATGGCGTGCACTCCGTTCTGGGACAGGACGTCGACGATCATGGTTAACGCCCCTTCTACCCCATCCATAGCGGCTGGTAGCCTGAGGTGTAGCTCGGCGAAACCCACCCTGACCTCGACCTTCTCCTCCTTCAACTCCTCGCCTACCCTGTCGGCGTCGAGGGAGTTGGTGAACAGGTGTATGCCCGACTGGGTCTGGTGGAGGCTGAGCATATAACTGTCGAAGACGCCGAGTCTCATCACCCTCTCGATTATCTCAGTGTGCCTAACGGGTGGGGCTTTAATCAGGACCTCGGATATCCCGGTCACGAGGTTCAGTCGACTGCCCGCCAGCGGGCTCCTCGGCTCAAGCGGTTCCTCAAGCTGGTTGCTCAGGCGCATGATAGCGGTCACTATGGTATTTGGATCGACCTCGTCGCCGAACGTGCTCTGCACCTCACCCTGTATGTAGCGAGCGAGGGCGCTGTAGTTCACGACTCTCATCCTGAGCCCCCTGTAGAGGTAGGGATTTCGGGTGACTATGATTCGGACGGCGTCCTGAACGCTCGTGCGCCCAGACATATGCCTCACTCCAGCCCACGTGGCGGATTTAACACTTCTGACAGGGTTTTAAAAACATTGCCACATGTCAAACCTATGACAATATGACATAATATTTATAAACAAGCCATACACAGCCCTGAACAGTGAAAGATATGACGTGGAGAAGGAGAAGCCCCTTCCAGGGCATCTGGGACGACATGTTCAGTGAGTTCTGGGGATTCGACGCCAACATGGGCAAGATGTTGGAGGAGATGCAGAACAACCCCGACGCACACACATGGTACTACGGTTACCAAGTCAACATCGGCCCAGACGGCAAGCCGCACGTTAAGGAGTTCGGCAACGTAAAGCCACAGGGCGGCAAGCTGCAGCTCGGCGTCCGCGAGCCCCTCGTCGACGTCTCCGTGGACGAGAAGGAGGGCAACGTCAAGGTCGTCGTCGAGATGCCCGGAGCCGACAAGGCCCGCATCAAGGTAAACGCCACAGAGGAACACGTGACCATCACCGCCAACAACTCGGGCAAACCCTACAACGCCGAGGTACCTCTCAGCGTCAAGGTAGACCCAAACACGGCGGACGCCAGCTACACGAACGGCATACTCCAGGTAATCTTCAAGGCGAAGGGGCCCGAGCCGCCGAAGGGCGTCAACGTCAGGATAAAGTAGAGCCGTTTTCCAGAAAAAACAGGGACGATCAGGTTATGGAGAACATCACGCTAAGAGTAACCGAGGCACCACAGAACGTGGCGGGCCGAGGAATCGCCGTCGTCGACCCCGAGCTGATAAACAGGCTCGACTGGCGCGCCGGCGAGGCGATAGAGATCACCGGCAAGAAGAAGGCATATGCTCTCATCTGGCCGGGCCAGATGGCCGACTACGGCAAGAAGCTAATCAGGATAGACGGTATATTGCGTAACGACGCGGGGGTCGGCCTCGACGACCGCGTCACAGTACGCAGGGTCGAGGCGAAACCCGCCGAGAAGCTCACACTCTACCCGACGGAACCACTCCGCATCGAAGGCGGCGAGGGATACCTCACGCGGCTCCTCGAGGGGCGCGTTGTCGCGAAGGGGAGTGTCATCCCCCTTAACATCATGGGGCGCCGCGTCGACCTCATGGTCACATCGGTGCAGCCCCCCGCAGACGCCGTCATAATCACCGAGGCCACCGAGATCGAGTTCACCGAGAAGGCCCCAAAGACGCAGGGGAGCATCCCCAAGATCAGCTACGAGGACATCGGCGGCCTGAACAGAGAGATAGCCAAGGTCAGGGAGATGATAGAGTTGCCACTGAAACACCCGGAGATATTCGAACGCCTCGGCGTAGAAGCCCCCAAAGGCGTGCTCCTCCACGGCCCACCCGGAACAGGCAAGACCCTCCTCGCCAAGGCGGTCGCAAACGAGACACAGGCCAACTTCTACAGCATCGGCGGACCCGAGATCATGAGCAAGTTTTACGGCGAGTCCGAGGAGAGGTTGCGCGAGGTCTTCAAGGAGGCGCAGGAGAACGCGCCGAGCATCATCTTCATCGACGAGATAGACAGCATCGCTCCGAAGCGTGAGGAGGTCAGCGGAGAGGTGGAGAAACGCGTCGTCTCGCAGCTACTCACGATCATGGATGGCTTGGAAGGGCGCGGTAAGGTCGTCGTCATAGGCGCCACGAACCGCCCAAACGCACTAGACCCCGCCCTGCGCCGCCCCGGCAGGTTCGACAGGGAGATAGAGATAGGACTCCCCGACCGCAACGGGCGCCTGCAGGTGCTACAGATACACACACGCGGCATGCCCCTCGCCAAGGATGTAAAGCTCGACGGCATCGCCGACAAGACACATGGCTTCGTCGGAGCAGACCTCGAGGCAGTGAGCAAGGAGGCGGCTATGAGCAGCCTCCGCCGCGTGCTCCCCGAGATCGACCTGAGCCAAGCCAGCATCCCCGCCGAGCTACTAAACAAGATAACCGTAACCATGCGCGACTTCGAGGACGCCCTAAAGGAGGTCCACCCAAGCAGCCTTCGTGAGGTGCTCGTGGAGAGCCCTAACGTCCACTGGGACGACGTCGGCGGCCTCATGGAGGCGAAGCAGGAGCTCAAGGAGGCGGTCGAGTGGCCTCTCAGGTTCAGGGAGCTCTTCGAGCACGCCGCGGCGAAGCCGCCGAAGGGCATACTCCTCTACGGGCCACCCGGCACGGGCAAGACACTCATCGCCAAAGCTGTCGCCACGGAGAGCGGCGTCAACTTCATCAGCATAAAGGGCCCCGAGCTCCTCAGCAAGTGGGTCGGAGAGTCCGAGAAGGGAGTCAGGGAGATATTCAGGAAGGCGCGCACTGCGGCCCCCTGCATAATCTTCTTCGACGAGGTCGACGCCATGGCCCCCGGAAGGGGCAGTAGCCTAGGCGACTCAGGCGTAACCGAGAGAATGGTGAGCCAGATACTCACCGAGCTCGACGGTCTACAGGAGCTAAAGGATGTCACCGTGTTGGGCGCGACCAACCGCGCCGACATGGTCGACCCAGCCCTCCTCCGCCCCGGCAGGTTCGACAGGATGCTCTACATACCTGCCCCCGACATGGAGGCGAGGAAGGCCATACTGCGCATCCATATGAAGGGCATGCCCCTCGGTGACGATGTGAGCGTCGATCATCTCGCCGAGCAGACCGAGACCTACACGGGCGCAGAGATAGCGGCACTGTGCAGCGCCGCCAGCATAATGGCGATAAACGAACACCTCGCCGCACACCCAGACGAGGCCGAGGCGAAGAAGCACAAGGACGAGCTCAAGGTCCTGAACAGCCACTTCGAGGCGGCCTTCGATAAGGTCAAGCCGACGAGCCTGCAGTCGGTGATGTTCGGCAAGGCGCCGCCCCCGTCACCCCTCAAGGTCACCTAGAAGCTCCCTTTTTTCACCCACATGGATAGGTTAATAGGCGGAGCTACCGGCGATTGTAAACGGGTGCCTGTTATGCCCATACGCCAACCCATCGTCTGCATGCTCGGTCACGTCGATACCGGGAAGACAAGTCTACTCGACAAGATCAGGGGCACAGCCGTCCAGATGCGCGAGGCGGGGGGCATGACACAGCAGATAGGCGCCAGTTACTTCCCACTGGAGACCCTCGTCGCCATCACAAAGAAACTCGTCAAGGGCTTCAACGTCAACATACAGATACCCGGCCTCCTAGTCGTCGACACCCCCGGCCACGAGGCCTTCGCAAACCTCCGCCGCCGCGGCGGAAGCGTCGCCGACATCGCCATACTGGTCGTCGACGTCATGCACGGCTTCGAGAACCAGACCTACGAGAGTCTCCGCATATTAAGAAGCAGGAAGACCCCCTTCATAATCGCCGCCAACAAGATAGACCGCATAGAGGGGTGGCGCCCAAAGGAAGGTATCGCCTTCCTCCAGACCTACGCGGAGCAGCAACAGCTCGTACAGGAGGACCTCGACAACAGGCTCTACAGCATGATGGGTGTCCTCAGCAGGGAGGGCATAAACTCTGAGCGCTTCGACAGGGTCCGCGACTTCACCCGAAATGTCGCCATCGTACCGGTCAGTGCCAAGACCGGCGAAGGCGTCGGCGAGCTCCTCGCCGTCCTAATCGGCCTCACCCAGCAATACATGCAGGACAAACTCGCCGTCACCGAGGGGAGAGCACAAGGCACAGTCCTAGAGGTACGCGAGGAGGTCGGCCTCGGCCACACGTTGAACGCCATCATCTACGATGGCGTCCTCAAGGCGGAGGATACAATCGTCATCGGCGGAAAGAACGGTCCACTCGCGACTAAGATCCGCGCCCTTCTCATGCCGCAGCCCCTCGACGAGATCAGGGACCCCAAGAAAAAATTTACCACAATCATGGAGGTCCCCGCCGCGGCGGGCATCAAGATCGCTGCGCCCGACATCGAGGACGCACTCCCCGGTTCACCTCTCATAGTCGTCGGTGAAGGCATGACGCAGGAGCAAGCTTTCGCCGATATCAGGAGGGAGATGGAGAGCGTCAAGGTCCAGACCGACAAGACCGGAATCATAGTCAAGACCGATACCCTCGGTAGCCTCGAGGCGCTCGTGGAGAGTCTCCGCGCCCGAGACATTCCCATTCGCCTCGCCGATATCGGCGACATCAGTCGCCGAGACATAATGGAGGCCTCATCCGTCCGCTTCGAGGAACCCCTCTATGGTGCGGTCCTCGCCTTCAACGTCAAGATCCTCCCCGACGCCGAGACCGAGGCCGAGGAGCAACGCGTGAAAATCTTCCGAAACGATATCATCTACAACCTGATAGAGGAATATGTCCAGTGGATGGAAGGCGAACGCGAGGCAAAGGCTCGGAAAGAGTTCGAGACCCTCATACACCCTGTGAAGATACAGATAATGGACGGCTTCATCTTCCGCCGTGCCAAGCCCGCCATCTTCGGCGTACGCGTCGAGGCTGGTGTCCTCATACCCAACTCCCTCATGGTGAACAGGGAAAACGAGGGACTTGGCCGCCTCACCCAGATTCAGGACCAAGGCACAGCCGTGAGCAAGGCAGAGGAGGGCAAGGAAGTCGCAGTCTCGATGCCCGCGCCGATCGTCGGTAGACATATAAAAGAGCGAGATGTCCTTTACGTGGACGTTCCGGAGAAAGACGCCAGGGCGTTGCGGAACAAATTCGCCACGCGCCTGACGGAGAATGCCAACAAGGCCCTCCAGGAACTCATCGAGATAAAGAGAAAGAAGGACCTACTCTGGGCCATATAGGAGAAAAAGAATAATGCCACTGCTAATCGTCTCCGACCCCTCGACCGGGAAGAGCCAGAAAGTCGAGCTCGAGGACGCCAGGATGACCCCCCTCTTCGGCAAGAAGATCGGTGAGGTAGTCGACGGCGCCGTTGCCAACATGGCCGGATACAAGCTAAAGATCACGGGCGGGACTGACAAAGACGGCGTACCCATGCGCCCCGACATCCACGGCTCAGCCAAGAGCCATATCATCTTCAGCGGAGGCGTCGGCTTCCACCCTAAGGCAGAGGGCGAGAGGAGGCGCAAGGTCATACGCGGAAACACGATAGGTCCCGAGTCCAAGTTCATCAACATGGCCGTCGTGGGGCAGCCCAAGGGCAAGAAGAAGGCGGAGAACAAGACCGAAGAGGCAGCCGCCGAGAAGCCCGCGGACGAGAAGAAGGACTAAATTCGTCCTTTATTTTTATCCTAGTTTTAAACATATAATAACTCTAGTTCGACCCATTTCTCAAGTTTATAAAGCCTCACCCCCATATCTCACCAGCGATTGTAAGGGGGCATGCACTGATGAATCTCCAATCTACCGGCATAAGCGGCTTCGACGAGATGCTTGGTGGTGGCATACATGAGGGCAAGGTCGTACTCGTATGCGGAGGGCCAGGCACAGGCAAGACTATCTTCACGGTCCAATGCATGATGCAGGCCCTCGGCCGCGGTGAGCCCTGCGTCTTCGCGACACTCGAAGAGCCACTCCAAAACATAAAGAAGAACATGCTCAACTTCGGGTGGAACTTCGAGGCGTGGGAGAAGAAGGGACAATTAAAGACCCTCGACCTGTTCATGATCCCCGGCACAAACGTAGTAAACTCGAGAGACAGGGACTCCGGAGACACCGAGTTCTTCACGATCAAGAATATCGTTGACGTTGCCAAGGCTCAGGGCGCGAAGTGGGTGTTCATAGACCCGTTCCCGAGCCTCGTCATCCACGAGCCGAGATCGGGGCGCAAACGCCACGTCATCGGGGAGCTCTTCGAGTCTCTGCGAAAACTTGGGTGCAGCGCCATAGTCACCTCCGAGGCGGCGCCGCAGGAGGGAGACTTCTACATGGAGCAATTCCTCGCAGACGGCGTGATCCTGCTCACGAAGGATCTGAAGGACTACAACCTGATCAAGACGATAAGGATCGACAAGATGCGGGGCACGGGGTACGATGAACAGCCTCGAAGATACACCATCACACCGCGCGGCTTCCAGGTGATGAACAGGGAGCCTATACTCATCTAGTCGTCCCATCGGATTCCACGAGACTGTCGAGCAGCTTCTCCCTCAGTTCTATGCGGTCCACCTTCGGCAGACCACCCCTCTTGTGCATGTACTTTAGGAACGACCCCCTCGGAAGTAGGACTACCTTGAGCGGCACATACCCGAGGAAATTGGTGAGGTCTCTCCAATCCTTGTCGAAGGCCAGAAGCCCCTCGTGAAGCCTCTTCGTCACATCGTCGGCGTTCATCTTCTTAGACGGCTCGAGGTACATCACCATGTAGTCCCTTGCCCCATCGAGCTCCCGCCTCGCAGTGAAGTCCACGTAAGGAATCTTCACCTT